>JAJDCC010000132.1 GCA_029261015.1 Candidatus Omnitrophota bacterium
AGTCAAGCTCCCTTATGCCTTTACACTCGTCGCGCGATTGCCGACCGCGCTGAGGGAACCTTTGGGCCCCTCCGTTACTCTTTAGGAGGGATCCGCCCCAGACAAACTGCCCAACTGTCACTGTCCAATACCCTGATTCAAGGGCTTAGTGTTAGATTACTCAAATTAGAAGGATGGTATTTCACCTGTGGCTCCACCTGGTCTAGCGGCCAGGAATCAACGCCTCCCATCTATGCTACACAGCTTATTCAAATAATCAATAACAGCCTGCAGTAAAGGTTCTAGGGTCTTTTCGTCTTCATGCGGGCACGCAGCGTCTTCACTGCGTACACAATTTCGCCGAGTCCTCCGTTGAGACAGCGGTCAGATCGTTACACCATTCGTGCGCGTCGGAACTTACCCGACAAGGAATTTCGCTACCTTAGGACCGTTATAGTTACGGCCGCCATTCACTGGGGCTTAGGTTCAAAGCTTCACCTTACGGCTAACAAATTCCCTTGACCTTCCAGCATTGGGCAGGTGTCAGTCTGTATACGGCGTCTTTTGGACTTAGCACAGACCTGTGTTTTTACTAAACAGTCGCCTGACCCTCTTTTCTGCGAGTACCAGAAAGCTCCAGGAGTAAATCCCTTCACCATCAGTACCACCCCTTATCCCGAAGTTACGGGGTCAATTTGCCGAGTTCCTTAACGGAGGTTATCTCGAACGCCTTAGGATATTCTCCTCACCTACCTGTGTTGGGTTGCGGTACGGTCACCCATAAAACTCCACACCATGGTTTTTCTTGGAGGCATGGCGTCAACCAGTTCCCTTTGAGCGAACTCGCAGGTCCCCATAACGCCTCAGCTTACGCCTACACGCTTGGACCGAGTAATCCAACACTCGGATGGCCTAGCCTTCCCCGTCCCCTGATGTGTCAAATGCTTTATGAGTGGTTGCCGAATATTAACGGCATGTCCATCGCCTACGCTATCTAGCCTGAGCTTAGGACCGACTCACCCTGGGTGGATTAACCTTGCCCAGGAAACCTTAGGTTTGCGGCGGATCCGTTTCTCGCGGATCTTGTCGCTACTTATCCCGTCATCCTCACTACTGCCTCGTCCAGCACACCTTACAGTGCACCTTCATCCTACTGCAGAACGCTCCCCTACCACGCGCCAGTTCCGTAGAACTGTCGCATCCTCAGCTTCGGTTATATACTTGAGCCCCGATCATTTTCGGCGCTAAATCGCTCGACCGGTGAGCTGTTACGCACTCTTTAAATGATGGCTGCTTCTGAGCCAACATCCCGGCTGTCTTAGCAACTTAACATCCTTTACCACTAAGTATATTATTAGGGACCTTAGCTGGAGGTCTGGGTTGTACCCCTCGCGTCTATGAAGTTTATCCCCCATAGGCTGACTCCCATGCTGAAACACACGGTATTCGGAGTTTGGTAGGATTCGGTAGGCTGGTGAGCCCCCTAGTCCTTCCAGTAGCTCTACCCCCGTGTGCAATCACATGAGGCTATCCCGAGAGATATTTCGGGGAGAACCAGCTATCACCAGGTTTGATTGGCCTTTCACCCCTAACCACAAGTCATCCGTGCCTTTTTCAACAGACTACGGTTCGGTCCTCCTCAACCTATTAGGGTTGATTCAACCTGCTCATGGATAGATCACCTGGCTTCGGGTCTAATCAATCAAGCTCCATCGCCCTAGTTAGGACTCGCTTTCGCTTCGCCTTCCCTGCGTAACAGGTTAAACTTGCTTAATCAATTAACTCGACGGGTCATGATGCAAAAGGCACGCTCTCACAGAACAAGTCTGCTCGAACTGCTTTGTAAGCTAACGGTTTCAGGTTCTATTTCACTCCCCTTCCGGGGTTCTTTTCGCCTTTCCCTCACGGTACTGGTTCACTATCGGTTTTCGGCACGTATTTAGTCTTAGAGGGTGGTCCCCCTAGATTCATTCCAGGTTCCACGTGTCTGGAACTACTTGGGAATCTTCTAAATCAGCTTACCCATATTTCATTTACAGGACTGTCACCTTCTGTGGTGAGACTTTCCAGACTCTTCAATTATATGGATAAGACCAATCGAATCAGCGATACCTGACTCTAAGAAAACCCCGCAACCCCACTATGGCAACGCATATCGGCTATCACACCATAATGGTTTGGACTGTTTCCCGTTCGCTCGCCGCTACTAGGGAAATCTCGGTTGATTTCTTTTCCTGCGGTTACTGAGATGTTTCACTTCGCCGCGTGTCACGCTGTTTTACCTATGTATTCAGTAAAACGCCTTATCAGATGAATGATAAGAGGTTGCCCCATTCGGAAATCTCCGGTTCATCGCCTGCGTGCGGCTACCCGAAGCTTATCGCAGCTTGCCACGTCCTTCATCATCGTCCGAAACCAAGGCATCCCCCGTTAGCTCTTAGTAGCTTAACTACCAAAAAATATCCTTCGGCTTATTTCATGACAGACTAATTGTCAAAGAGCAGTTTTTCGTTCCGCAATTACTAACGCGGAGAAACTGTTTTATAGCGATTGTTGAATCTGGTGGAGATGAGCGGGATCGAACCGCTGACCCCCTGCTTGCAAAGCAGGTGCTCTCCCAGCTGAGCTACACCCCCACAAAGTGATTCTACGAGGACTGAGTCTTCAGCTTCTGTCGAAGCTTTAGCTTCGGCCCGAGCATCGAGGTCTTGATCTCCCTAATCAGAGATCATAACCACCACATCGCTATGTAAAAGATCAAAAAAAATTCACCGTCGTATATGGTGGGCCGAGGTGGACTCGAACCACCGACCCCCGCGTTATCAGCACGGTGCTCTAACCAGGCTGAGCTATCGGCCCCTGAGATCGATCACCCTAATTAATTCACTTACATCTAGTATCGATCACGCCGGGTGACGGTAATTTTTGTAAAACTATAAACAATTCAAGACAAACACTTGGCCCCACTGGAATGAGTATTCGATCAACCGTTTTCCTTTAGAAAGGAGGTGATCCAGCCCCACGTTCCCGTAGGGCTACCTTGTTACGACTTAGCGCCAGTCACCAGCTTCACCTTCGACAGCTTCCTCCCTTGCGGGTTGGTGCACCATCTTCGGGTGTCTCCGGCTTCCATCGCTTGACGGGCGGTGTGTACAAGGCCAGGGAACGTATTCACGGCGGTTTGCTGACCCGCCATTACTAGCGATTCCGGCTTCATGCAGGCGAATTGCAGCCTGCAATCCGAACTGGGGAGCGTTTTTAGCGATTAGCTTACCCTCGCGGGTTTGCTGCGCGTTGTACACCCCATTGTAACACGTGTGTGGCCCCAGGCATAAGGGCCATACTGACTTGACGTCATCACCACCTTCCTCCAACTCATCGCTGGCAGTCCCATTAGAGTGCTCGGCAGGGCAAAGCCCCCCGGTGGCAACTAATAGCAATGGTTGCGCTCGTTGTGGCACTTAAGCCAACACCTCACGGCACGAGCTGACGACAGCCATGCAGCTCCTGTGAAGGTTCTCGATTGGATACGAGTCATCACCCTTTCAGGTTCTTACTTCCTACATGTCAAGCCTGGGTAAGGTATTTCGAGTAGCATCGAATTAAACCACATGTTCCACCGCTTGTGCTGGCCCCCGTCAATTCCTTTGAGTTTCAACCTTGCGGCCGTACTCCTCAGGTGGCACACTTAACATGTTACCTACGGCACTGAGTCCACGAGGGACCCAACACCTAGTGTGCATAGTTTACGGCTAGGACTACCAGGGTATCTAATCCTGTTTGCTCCCCTAGCTTTCGTACCTCAGCGTCAGAAATGAGCCAGTAAGCTGCCTACGCCATTGGTGTTCCTCCCGATATCTACAGATTTCACCCTTACACCGGGAATTCCGCTTACCTCTCTCATCCTCAAGTTATGTAGTTTCCAACCACAGTTTCGGGTTGAGCCCGAAAATTTCAAGAAGGACTTACATAACCGCCTACGTACCCTTTACACCCAGTAAATCCGAGCAACGCTTGCCACCTCCGTATTACCGCGGCTGCTGGCACGGAGTTAGCCGTGGCTTTCTCTCAAGGTACCGTCAAAACCTAATCACGATTCGCAATTAAGCCCTTCTTCCCTTGTAACAGCGGTTTACAACCCGAAGGCCGTCATCCCGCACGCGGCGTCGCATGGTCAGGCTTTCGCCCATTGCCAAAGATTCTCGACTGCAGCCTCCCGTAGGAGTCTGGGCAGTGTCTCAGTCCCAGTGTGACTGGTCATCCTCTCAAACCAGCTACCCGTCAAATGCCTTGGTAGGCCGTTACCCTACCAACAAGCTGATGGGACGCAGGTCCCTCTTTACACGATAGCAACCGAAGTCTAGGCCATCTTTCCTACGCAGCCATAAGCTGCATAGCATATGGGGTATTACCTCTACTTTCGTAAAGCTATCCCCCGCATAAAGGTAGGTTACCTACGCGTTACTCACCCGTTTGCCGCTATCCCCGAAGGGATCGCTCGACTTGCATGCCTTATCCACGCCGCCAGCGTTCGCTCTGAGCCAGGATCAAACTCTCCATCAAGAAGAGTTCAGGTATTGTCCTGATTATGTATTGCTATGACAGTTGAAATGAACCCCAATCTCTTGGGGGCCAAGCATTCGTCTTGAATTGTCAAAGATCGGTTGCGACTCAAGGTCGCTTAAAATGTTTATCACCCCGAGGGGTGAAGGTAACGAGTATGTTATCAACCTCATCACCCAATGTCAACTAAAAGAACTATAAAAATTTTAATTTCCTGACCGATGGTTCAAATGCCCGATTTGGGCCATTCAAACGGCCCTATTTAGGGGCTTCAATCAGCTTCCGAAAGGTGCGCGGCCCTACCTGCAAAGTCCCTAGAGCTTTCTCTAGACTCACCTGCGGTTGTTCGACCTTCTCTCCGTTTAGCTTTACAGCTCCTTGACGGATCAGTCTACGCGCCTCGCCTTTCGAGTTAGTTAAGTTAACACAAACCATGAGTTCAATCAAGTTAACTTGTCCATCCGCATCACTTTTAATTTCAACCTCAGCCATATCCGTCGGCAACTCTTTATTCGAGAAGACTCTCAGGAACTCTTCCTTGGCCCCTTCAGCGGCATCGGAGGTGTGATACATACTCACGATCACCGAAGCCAGTTCTAGCTTAACGTCGCGCGGATTAACAGCCTTATTGGACAAATCTGCAGCCGTTGACTCTATCCATGCCACATCCACATCTGTAAGCAATGTAAAATACTTTACGATGAGACTGTCTGGAATGGACATGATCTTGCCAAACATTTCATTAGGTGGGTCTTGAATGCCAATATGGTTATTCAATGACTTTGACATCTTAGCCACACCATCTGTGCCCTCAAGTAGCGGCAAAGTCAAAACGATTTGTGGCTGATGCCCGTAAGCCTTCAGCAGCTCGCGGCCCATCAACAAATTGAACGTTTGGTCAGTCCCGCCTAACTCCACATCACATGTGCCATGCTGTTCAGCAATCTTCACCGAATCATACCCCTGCATAAGCGGATAGAAAAGCTCAAGAAAACTGACCGGCTTACCCGCAGCTAAACGCTTTGAAAAATCATCGCGTTCAATGATTCGAGCTACCGTAGTTAGGGAGGCTAGTTCAACAAACTTAGAAAAATCAAAGACCTCTAAACCAGTCGATCGCATTTGAGGCGATGCCCCAAATACCCATTCGCTGTTATAACGCACTTCAAAACTTTTGGGTCCCATCAACAAAAGCTTTTTCACTTGTTGCTGATAGGTCGCCGCATTCTCACGCACTTCTTCCCAAGTGAGCACTTTACGTGTTTTAGATTGACCTGAAGGATCCCCAATCAAACCCGTGGCATCACCAATCAAGAAAATGACCTTGTGCCCAAGATCTTGAAAATGCCTCAACTTACGTAAAAGAACCGTGTGCCCCAAATGCAAATCAGGTGCGGTAGGATCAAAACCCGCTTTGATAACCATCGGGCGGCCCGCATCCATCCTCTCCTTCAAATCCTTTTCGGAGATAATGTCTGCTACGCCGCGCCGAATAAGGTCAAGTGCGGAATCGCTCATAAGCGTTCGGTTTAAGCGGCTTCTTCTGTGTCGCTAGCAGAATCAGCTTCAGGTGCGGGCTCTGCTGCAGCTTGCGGCGCAGTCGAACCTTCTTCACCTGGAACATTTTTATTGCTCAAACCAATGCGGCGCTCAAGTTCATCTAGCTTGATCACCACAGCCTTCACGGTGTCGCCTACTTTAAACATCTGGTCGAGTTTGTCATTGCCTTGCAAGTCCAACTCAGAAAGATGCATCAAGCCTTCGACATCGTCAGCGATTTCAATAAACAAACCAAAACCAGCCACCTTAGTCACAACCCCTTCAACCACAGCACCTGGCTTAAATTGCTCTGCCAGTTGCGGCCATGGGTCTTCCATGAGCTGTTTCATCCCTAAGGTGATTTTATGGTTTTCAAAATCGGCATCCATGACCAGCACATCAACCTGCTTACCCTTCTTCAAAACCTCTGAAGGATGATTGATTTTACGGGTCCATGAAATGTCTTCGTTGTGCAACATGCCTTCAATGCCATCTTCTAATTCCACAAAAGCACCAAAGTCTGTCAACTGACGCACACGCCCTACCAACTGCTTGCCAACAGCATACTTCTCTGCCGCATCAGCCCAAGGGTCGCCCATTGCTTGTCGCATACCTAATGACAATCGCTGGTTACTTGCGTCCACTGACAACACAACCGCTTCAATTTCTTGCCCAACCTTCAGCATGTCTGAAGGGTGAGAAATGCGCTTAGACCATGAGAACTCTGAAATGTGCACCAAACCCTCAATACCCGGCTCCACTTCAACGAAGGCACCATAGGGGACCAAATTAACGACCTTACCCTTAACCTTCTTACCCACTTCGTAGGTTGTCTCGGCATCACTCCATGGACTCGATTGTAATTGCTTAAGACCCAACGAAATTTTGTTGGAATCACGGTCAATCGAAAGAATGATCACCTTCAATTCTTGTCCAACGGTCAGCACATCAGATGGGTGACCGATACGGCCCCATGAAATATCTCCAATGTGTAACAACCCGTCTAATCCGCCTAAGTCAATGAACGCACCGAAATCGGTTAGGTTCTTAACCGTACCCATACGCTCATCCTTAACTTCTAAGGACTCGATAAGTACCTGACGTTGCTGATCCTTTTCACGGACCAAGTAATCCCGGTGTGACACAACAATGTTCTTACGTGCACGTGAAATTTTTAGAATGATAAATTGTAATTGCTGCCCTAAGAGTCCGTCTAAATTCGCGTAACCCTTGTAGGAAGCTAATGAAGCCGGCATGAATGCTTCCATACCGATGTCCACCATCAAACCACCCTTAACCTTACGCACTGGGCGTCCTTGAATGATGTCACCTTCATTGTAATTATTAACAATACGCTCCCAACCCTTTTGACGGTCGGCTTTGTTCTTGGAAATGGTGACCATACCATGGTCATCTTCGATGGATTCAACCAAAACATCCACTTCATCGCCAATTTGTAATTCTTGGAAATTGCTGAATTCGTATGCGCTCACCGAGCCTTCAGATTTAAAACCAATGTCGACCATCACTTCTTTGGCGCCAATGGAAATAATCTTACCGGTGACAATTTGCCCGTCTTTGATGCCTTGTAGGCTTTGGGCGTAGAGTTCTTCGAGATTTAATTCTTCGGTATCTGGTGGTACTACAGAGGTGGGTTCAGTCATGACGTATCTTGCCTATATTGACGTCAATTCATTGTTATCAAGTGCTTGTTTCAGAGCTTGCCATCGTGCAGTGACCACCACTGCCAATGACTCAGCCTGTTTGTGTTGAGCTTTTTGCTCAGTCGGGTTTGACGTCTTTGGACCCGAAGAAACGCTAGTATAGGGGATTTGAGGCCCAAAGGCAACTCTGATCTTAGAGGGTTGAAGCTTCTTGCCCCCCTTAGGGAGCGCCTGAAAAGTCCCTTCCAAATAGACTGGAACCACCGCCACTTTGGCCTTTTTAGCCAATAAATCGATACCTCGCTTAGCAGAGCCCAGACTTCCGTCTAGTGACCGAGTCCCTTCAGGGAACAAACCGACCACATCCCCTTCCTTTAGAAGCTCGATAGCATAGCGCATCGCCGCAATATCACCGGCATCTCGCTTAAGAGGCATGGTCCGCACCCCTTTGAGGAAGGCAGACATAATCGGATTTTTAAAAAGTGTGTCCCTCGCCATAAAAGTGACAGGCTGTGGGCAGGAAACCCCAACCACCACCGGGTCTAGGTGACTGGCATGATTGGAGGCAACAACGAAGGAGCCCTCTTTTGGAATATTGTGGATACCGTACACTTCCAGACCATACTTCAGACGCAAAAACGTCCACGTCGTCATTTTTACCAAGTAGTAAAACCAATACTTCATGCAGGCCTCAAGAAATATACTCCAACATAGAATCGACCACCGCATTAGCTGAACGGTTTGAGGTGTCGATTAAAATGGCATCCTCAGGCTGAATCAAAGGTCCTACTAAACGGTTACGGTCTAAGCCATCTCTGAAATGAAGCTGCTCACGCACTTGCTCAAGCGGCGGAGTATCTCCATAACGCTCAGTGATTTCACCCTGGCGACGTTGCGCACGTATTGTAGGGTCTGCATCCAGAAAAAATTTATAATTGGCATTTGGAAATACCACAGACCCAGTATCCCTGCCCTCAACAACCACGTTTAATTGTGCCGCCAATTCACGTTGACGCTGCACTAATGCCGCACGCACAGGCCCATGTTGAGCCACTTGAGCCGCTCCTTTAGTAACAGATTCAGTGCGAATCGTTTCAGTCACTTCTTCATCACCAACCCAAACTCGCGTCTTACCTTCTTCACCTTGCTCAAAGCGGATTTGAATGTTTTTGGCCACTTCAGCGAGCGCCTCAATGTCTGTGGCTAAATTCAAATTCTTCTTTAATCCAGCATACGCCACAGATCGATAGGTTGCTCCTGTATCCAGATACACTAAACCTAAGCGCTGTGCCAACAAACGTGCAGCAGTACTCTTTCCCACACCTGCAGGTCCATCAATGGTAATCACTGTTTGAGTCCCTTCCTTTGTTTTTAACATGATTATGTGAGTTCTTGGCGTTCAGCCTGTGTTTTTTCTAAGCGTTTGCGCAATGTGGAACGACGGCCTTTTTCAAGGTCTGTCTTGAAAGCCATCCACGTTTTCTCAAATCGATCCATTACGCCTAATAACTCTTCTCGGTTACTGATAAAGATATCATCCCAAAGATCCGGATCAGACTGTGCGATACGCGTCATTTCAAGAAAACTTTTAGGCGTCTTTTCTAATCCCTGTTGAGAGACAGCATCCGTAAGACAAGCCGCTACCAGATGTGGCAAGTGAGAAGTTCCCGCTAAAAGACGATCATGCGCAAGAGGGGTCATGGTCGTCACTGTTTGTCCTACGCCACGCCATAGCCGTTTCACTTGATTGATTGCTGATTTAGACGTTTTGCGCGTAGGCGTTAAGATACAACTGGTATCTTCAAAAAGATCTTTTTGCGCCGCCGCAATGCCCCGCTGATCCGAACCGGCAATCGGATGTGATCCCACATATTTAATGTAGGCAGGCATGACACGATCCAGTGTTCTGACAATGTCGCCTTTGGTACTGCCCACATCTGTCAGGATACTGCCTGGGCGCATTTGCTTAGCTAAATGCTTAGCCATCGGCACGATCAAATCAACAGGAGTAGCAAGAATAACGATATCTGCATCCTCAACCGCTTTTTTGACATTTGTTGTGCCTTCATCAATCGCACGTTTGCGTTTCGCAGCGGCTATCGTCTTAGAATTTCGACTCAAACCCACGACTTTCTTAGCCAACTTGTTGCGTTTGATCGCCATACCCAGCGATCCACCCATAAGGCCTAAGCCCACAATAGTGATTTGATTCCAATTTTGCATAAGTCTTCCTTAAACCGTACGACCCACTGCCTCAGCAACTTTAGTCACACCCTGCATCAGGGTTTTAAAATTTTTAAATGTTAAAGAATGCGGCCCATCACACAAAGCTTCTTCAGGATTCGGATGCACTTCCATGATTAAACCATCTGCTCCCACAGCAATCCCTGCTCGCGCTAAAGGCGCCACATATTCCCAAGTCCCACTCGCATGACTAGGGTCAATGACCACAGGAAGATGCGATAATTTTTTGATCACAGGAACAGCAGAAACATCCAACGTAAACCGTGTCTTGGGTTCGAATGTCCGAATTCCGCGCTCACACAAAATGACATTAAAATTGCCTTGGCTCACGATATATTCTGCTGCTAATAAAAACTCATCAATGGTTGCCGCCAAACCACGCTTGAGCAAAACTGGCTTCTTAGATTTACCCACAACTTTCAACAATTCAAAGTTGTGCATATTGCGCGCGCCAATTTGAATCACATCTGCATATTTTTCAAATAAATCAATGTCGCGAGTATCTACCATTTCCGTAATCACAGGCATCTGTGTTTTTTGTCCGATCTCATGCAAAATACGCATTCCCTCTTCACGTAAACCTTGGAAAGAATAAGGGGACGTCCGAGGCTTAAAAGCGCCTCCGCGTAAAATACTGGCCCCACAACGTTTCACAGCTTTTGCGGTATTCATCACCATATCGTAAGTTTCTACAGAATCAGGACCGGCCATAATAGCCAGTTTCTTTCCCCCAATTTTGACACCCTTAACATTCACTACGGTCGACTTTGGCTTAAACTCTTTCGACACCATACGATAGGGTTGCAGTACAGGCATCACTTGCTCAACGCCCTCAACCACTTCCAGATTTTTAACTCTCAAAATATCTTCAGGACCAATCACACCAATAATGGTACGTTCTGTACCACGCGACACCATTGGCTTAAGCCCTAATTGCTTCACTCGTTCGATCACATGATCGACCTGTTTTTTAGTAGCGCTAGGTTTTAAGACAATTATCATGCCTGCTCCTTAAGAGTCGCTTTTAACGCCTGCACAAATTTTTTATTTTGAGCCATCGTGCCAATAGTGACCCGCAAAAAACCAGGTAACTTCCACCCTTTCATTTCACGAATAATCACACCACGAGTCAATAACGACTCAGCCAACTCCTGACCTTTCAAACCTACTTCAAAGAGCACAAAATTGGTGGCGCTAGGAACCACATGAAAACCGAGTTGAATCAACTCCCTTTCTAAAAAGCGCCGCCCTTCTCTGACTAGCTTTTTACTCGCTGCCAAAAAAGCTTTATCTTTCAGTGCGCCTATTGCTGCTGCTTGAGCCAATGTGTTGACATTAAATGGCTCCCTTACAGCATTAAGCGCTTCAGCTAATGCTGGCTGCATCATGCCATAACCAATACGCAAACCAGCTAATCCATAGGCTTTAGAAAAAGTGCGTGTCACGATAATAGGATACTTATCTAACACTGACAAACTCTTGGGATAATCTTTACCTTCTGCAAATTCAAAATAAGCTTCATCCATCACCACAACAACATGTGCAGGTAACTGCTCAAGAAAATGGACCACCTCATCATGATTGACATAAGTTCCTGTTGGATTGTCTGGATTAGCTATAAAAATGAGTTTAGTTTTTGATGTGACCGCAGCAGCCATAGCTTTTAAGTCGTAGCGCATCTGAGATAGTGGCACCACTTTAACCGAAGCCCCACTTACTTTAGACTGTAATTCATAAATCAAGAATGTGGGCTGAGCAACTATCACTTCCTCATCAGCTTCAACAAATGCACGGATTGCCATCACCAGCAACTCGTCTGAACCATTTCCAAATACGAAGTTTTCTGGTTTGAGTTTGAGTTTTTTTGCCAATGCCGCTCTAAGGTCATGGCAAACAGGATCTGGGTATTGTTGCAGGTTTTTGACCGCTTTTCGTAGCGCCGTCATTGCCATAGGTGAAGCCCCTAAAGCATTTTCATTGGAGGCCAACTTAATGAATGAAACTTTTTTACGACTTCCACGTTGAGCCTGCTCTACCGACTTACCCGGCTTATACCCTTCTACCCCTTGCAAACAAACCCGTGCTCGAGAATCCATACTATTAACCCTTAGCTTTTCTTAGCCACTCGTTTGCGCTTTGCTGGTACCGGAAAGGACCCCAGCAAATGAAACATGGCAGTTTGTTTTTCGACAGCCTTTAATGCTTTTTGCATACGAGGCTCATCAACATGCCCTTCAATATCGATAAAGAACATGTATTCCCAAGCTTGTTTTTTGGAGGGACGTGATTCAATTTTTGAAAGATTGATCTGATTTTTTTCAAATGGAGCCAATGCTGCTAACAGTGCCCCAGGCTGATCTTTGAGCGCACATAGCAAAGATGTTTTGTGATTCTTGCCTGGTTTAGGATGACCTAAACCTAAAATCAAAAACCGTGTTTTATTATCACTGCC
>JAJDCC010000133.1 GCA_029261015.1 Candidatus Omnitrophota bacterium
TACCTGCATCCATATCATAGCAGTGCGCTAAAAAAAAGTTAGTCCGAATCCCACATGACATGACAATTTCTGGAGGAAACCGTGTGTATGTTTTGCCACAAGCAATCCCTGCAACCGAATCGGACTCAAGCCCTGCGACCAAAAACCCTAAACTGTCTGGGGCCACTTCTGCATCATCATCCAAAAATAATACATACCCATACTCGGTTAAATCTGGAACCTGTTTCAACCCAAAGTTCCTTCCTGCTGGGGCCCCTAAATTATGGGGAGTTTGAATCACAGTCACATGGGGGTAATGGCGCTGAACCGCTTCAACAGAACTGTCCGTAGAATGATTATCGACAACAAGTAAATCAAATGAAGGGTAGCTTAATTGCATCACGCTACGGATGCATTCCAACAAATAATCGCGTTTATTGAAGTTGAGGACAAGGATGAGGACTTTAGGCTGCATGCGCAGGTGCTAAAGCAAACTCACTAGGGTCAGTGTTTTAAGTCCCGCCATCAGTGCATTAGGGAAAAGCCCTAACATTAAAGTAGCTAAACCGCAGCCCCAAATCACCCAGGAAGCGCCTTGAGGTCCTGTAAGCGGAGAGGTGTCTTCTGGTGAGACTAAATACATTTGTCGAATGACACGCACATAGTAATACAAAGAAATCGCGCTGTTTGCAATAGCGACAAAAGCCAAAGAATAATAGGATGCGTCTAGCGCTGCGCCCAAAATCAAAAACTTACCGAAGAATCCCAACAGTGGCGGAATCCCCGCCAAGGATAAAAAGAACACTGTGCACAGAGCCGCTGTAGCTGGCGATCTTTGTGAAAGACCACTGAAACCTTCTAAGGATTCACTCCCTGTAGAATGCTTAGCCATTTGCACACAGGCAAAAGCGCCCATATTCATAAACACATAGGCCATTAAGTACATCAACATCGCATGCAGTCCCTGCGAGTTATTGACAATAAAACCAATCAGCAAATACCCGACCTGGGCAATGGTGGAATACGCCAACATCCTTTTCACATTTGTTTGAGTGAGTGCCACCAGGTTTCCAAACGTCATCGTCGCCACTGTTAGGGCAATAAACAGAGGCTCTACTAAGGACCATGCAGGAGCAAGCGCAGCCATCAATCTCACCAATAAAGCTAATCCTGCCGCCTTGGGCCCTACCGACAATAGCGCAGCCACAGGCACAGGTGCCCCTTCATAAGCGTCTGGGGTCCACATATGAAAAGGAAAGAGTGAAATTTTAAAAGCCATACCCGAGATAATCATCACTAAGCTCATGATCAATACCCCAAACGAAGACCGCCCTACAGAAGGTAAGACTTCGTGAATGCCTGGGAAAGACAACCGGCCTGTCAGACCAAAGAGAAGAGACAGACCAAAAACCATAATGCCAGAAGCCAATGCCCCATAGACCAGATATTTCAATGCCGCTTCAGAAGAGCGAGAATCATCACCAAAAGCCACAAGCAAATAAGAACATAAACTCACCATTTCAATCGCAAGGTACATCATCAAAAGATGATTGGACTCAGCCATCAGCATCATGCCCATCCCACTAAACAGGACTAAGCTTAAATATTCCCCTTTTAATCTAACAGGATTATCAGTAGCGCCAGTCACCATAAGCACGGTTAAGGCTAAAATCAGAATAATGATGAGCCGAAAAGCATAGCTGAATGGATCACACATCACCAAATCAAAGAATGTCGCTGTACTGGGAGGCACAGGCACTTTGAGTAGCGCAAACGATGCCCCGAGTAACGAGGTTATCGCAACCACATGGCTGTGCCGGCGATTTGGCCAAAAAGCAGCAGCCAAAGCCGTAAGCAGCGCACCCACCCCTACGATAATTTCAGGCCATAAAGCCTGTAAGCTTTCTAATAAAACCAGTTTCATCTCTACCTAGCTTCCGTTCAAATGCATCACTAACTGCTGCACGGCTTCGCTTTGAATGTTCAAAAGCCAGAGTGGATAAACCCCTAAAGCCACAACCAGCAATAATAAGGGAACCAAACTCACCAGTTCACGCACACTCAAGTCTTTTAACGTTGCCCATTTTTGATTCAATGGACCGAGAAGTAATTTTTGCACGGCCGTTAAGGTGTACGCTGCGGTTAAGACAATCCCTATTAATGAAACAGCGACTAATCCTTTCCAAATTCCAAAAGAACCCAACAAAGAGAGGAACTCTCCCACAAACCCACTCAAGCCAGGCAATCCTAATGAGGCCATACCAAAAACAATAAAGAGTCCCGAAAAAACGGGAAGCTTTACCGCCAGCCCCCCAAAATCGTCCAGCGAGCGTGTGTGCGCGCGGTCATACAGTGCCCCCACCAACAAGAAGAGGCCTCCGGTGACCAAACCGTGGCTCACCATTTGAAACACAGCACCATTGATGCCTTCAGGTGTTGCCGCAGCAATTCCCAGTGCAACAAACCCCATGTGAGAGACCGAAGAATAAGCCACCATCTTCTTAAGGTCTGTTTGAGCCATTGCACAAAACGCACCATAAACAATACTGATGATAGCCAACACCGCCAGGACCGGGCTGAAATAATCTGCGCCTTGCGGGAAAAACGGCAAACTGATTCTCAAGAAACCATAGCCTCCCATCTTCAGAAGCACCCCAGCTAGAATCACACTCGCAGGTGTAGGCGCATCAACATGGGCATCCGGCAGCCATGTGTGAAATGGAAATAAAGGAATCTTGATAGCAAAACCAAAAAAGAAGGCTAAATACAAAAGGTTCTGTAATCCTGAGGAAAGGATCTGTGCATCTCGCGCCAACACCACCATATCAAAGGTGCCTAAGCGGAAATAGATCGTTAAAATGCCCAACAGCATCAGCAAGCTGCCCGCTAAAGTGTAGATAAAGAATTTGAATGCTGAGTATTCTCGACGGCCACCACCCCAAATGCCAATCATGAAATACATCGGCACCAAAACCAGTTCCCAGAAAATGTAGAAAAGAAACAGATCCTGCGCCAAAAAGGTCCCCAGCATGCCTACTTGTAGCAAGAGATAAAAAATATAGTACTCTTTCAATCGCTCTTTGATGGAAGCCGACCCTAAACAAGCCACAAAACCAATCAGTGTCGTGAGAATCACCAAAGGCAAACTGATGCCATCAATGCCCAGCTGATAGTAAATCTGTAATTGAGGAATCCAAGGCACTCTTTGCTGAAACTGTATGGCGGCATCTTGAGGATTAAACCCGCTTAAAAGCCATAGACTGACTAAAAACGCAGCCCCAGTGGCAGCCAAAGCAATGGCACGAATGGCTTTAGTTGACCCTTTAGGCATAGCCAAAATTAACAGCATCCCAATCAGCGGACATAACAGTAATAAAGTCAGCATTGAACCCTCTTTTCTCTACACCAAATGCCTAT
>JAJDCC010000134.1 GCA_029261015.1 Candidatus Omnitrophota bacterium
TTTAATGAATCGCATCCGCTAGAAGCACCACTCAAGGACATTTTGCAGCAGGGGCTTCCGCCTGTCATGCTGCTAGGCAGTGAAACCAATGTAGAGGTTTTAGCCGCTGCTTATCAAAAAGGCATAGAGTATTTTGTGATGAAGCCCTTTCATCATCGCGAACTGATTTCTTGGATTTACGCATTACTGCAACAACAGCGCAGGATTGTGTGTTTGGGCGGCGGCACGGGTTTGTACACCATGCTTTTAGGTTTAAAAGGTTTGCCTAATGTGCACCTTACATCTGTGGTCAGTATGAGTGATGATGGGGGATCGACAGGGCGCATTCGAGAAGCTTTTGGTGTGTTACCCCCAGGTGATGTGCGTCGCAGTTTGGTGGCGCTTTCTACTGCACCTACTTTAATGAATGAACTCATGCAGTATCGTTTTGGGGGTAAGGAAAAAGGGCTTAAGGATCACAATATTGGCAACTTGTTACTTACGGCTGTAGCCGATTTAAGAGGATCGATGGCTGAAGCAGTCAGGTCAATGGGGGATATTCTGAATATTCAGGGGGTTGTGCTTCCAGTAACCACAACATTAAACACCCTCATAGCAGAATTAATTGACGGCAGTATCATACGTGGAGAACATCAAATAGATGTTCCTGCTGGCCGTGACCCTCAGGTGCGCATTCGCCGTGTTTGGCAGGAGCCTGAACCGATGGCCAATCCAGATGCAATCACAACGCTTTTAGCTGCTGATGTGATTATCATGGGGCCGGGTGATTTATTTACGAGTGTCGTGTCAACATTAGCAGTAAAAGGTATTGCAGAAGCGATTCGTATGTCCAAAGCACGTAAAATGTACATCTGCAATCTAATGACCAAGCCTGGTGAAACCAGTGGTTTTACAGCAGCAGATCACATTCGCGAGATTGTGCGTTACTGTGATGAAGATATTTTAGATGATGTGCTTTTGGCCAATTCACCGATTTCAGATAAATCTATTTGGTACTACGCCAAACTGGATCAAGAGCCGGTGAAAGTAGACCCTCCTGAGATTCTACGTGAAGTGACTAAGGCGCGCATCGTGATGAGTGACATCGGGTCTGAAGCAGAGCGAGTGCGTCATCATAGTGACAAGCTGGCTCAGGAAATAGCGGGTATGATCGATGTGAATATGCCGCGCACAAAACGGAAAAGACGACCTCCTCATTTATAGGCAAGTATGATTTCAATACAATCACTTTCAAAAACTTTCCCCTCAGCGTCCACTCCTGCCTTGGATGCTGTCTCTTTTTCTGTAAAAAAAGGGATTTTATGCTGTTTGTTAGGGAGTAATGGTGCGGGTAAAAGTACATTACTTCGAATACTTGCCGGAACTGTAGCGCCATCGCAAGGGAGGTGCTTAATTGCGGATCACAGCTATGCTCTAAAAAGAGGCATTTATCTAAAACAGATAGGCGTGGGGTTGCCGGGTTTTTATGACCGACTCAGTGGGCGTGATAATCTGACATTTTTTGCTACTTTACAAGGGGTCAAGGGTAAGGTTTGGCAGAATCGCTTAAGCTGGTTAGAGCATGCTTTGAAGTTAACGGCTTTGGATCAGCGTTTCCAGAAATACTCACATGGGATGCAACAGCGATTGCAGCTTGCCCGCGCTTTAATTCATGATCCACAAGTCTTACTGTTGGATGAACCCCTTAGAGGTTTAGATTTTGAGCGTAGGGAAGTCTATGTGCAATTACTGCAACAGCTCATCAATGAACATCAAAAAACGGTGTTAATGAGCACTCATCTGCTAGATGTGGCCGAAAAAGCAGATCAATTGTTGTGTCTAAGAGCAGGAAAATTGGTCGGGAACGGAACGCCTAAAGAGATTCAGCGTGGGCGTGTCAGTTTACAAGATGCGCTTAAGGACTATTTTGAATGAGTGTCTTGTGGGCGTTTTTTAAACGCGATGCGCGTATTTTCTTGAGTTATCGAGTAGGGGTGTTGCTGCGTGTAGTGAGCTTTGTATTCACATTGGCACCTTTTTTCTTCATTGCTAAATTAATGAGTCCGTATGCGATTCCTGCTTTGGAGCCTTATGGGGGAGAGTTTTTTCCCTTCGTACTGATCGGTTTGGCTTTTTCGCGCTATGTTGGAGTGAGTTTATCTGGTTTATCAGGCGCTTTAAGAGAAGAACAATTGCAAGGAACTCTAGAAGCCCTATTGGTTACTCCGACAGCTTTGGTGCGCTTGTTTGTAGGGAATTTGCTTTGGGATTTTGTTTGGACCACGTTTGAAGTCTGTATTTTTTTGATTATCGGTGTTGTGATTTTCGGGGTCAATGTGTCGATTAATGGCTTTGCTGTGGTTTGTGTGTTAGTGGCAACTTTTATCTGTTTTATGGGGCTAGGTGTCATGTCAGCGAGTGCGGTTCTGGTATTTCGTGAAGCTGACCCAGTCAATTGGGCTGTAGGTGGAGTCATGAAACTGTTGGGGGGGGTGTATTTTCCTTTAGCCGTTTTACCAGACGGGTTACAACAGTTAGCGCAATGGATTCCCTTAACGCATGCTTTAGAAGGATTGCGTAAAGCCGTTTTATTAGGGGGGACAGTGTTCGATGTTTCGCATCACTGTTTTGTGCTCTTTGGGTTTTCGCTTTTATTTTGGCCTTGTGCAATGTTAAGCTTGTCTTGTGCTATGAGGGTGCTTAGGGAGTCAGGGTCGCTTAATTTCAGATAAACAGCGGGTGAGTTATGGAAGAGCAGCAGGGACATCTTGAACAATTTTTGATTGATCGAGGCTTGGTGACACAAGAGCAAATTGATGCGGTATTAAATAAAGATCAGCATGCCGATGCTTTTGTCGGTACTGTTTTGACCCAAAATGGATTGCTGACAGAAGACCAATTGATCCATGCTTTAGCGGATTATCTGAACGTGGCTTATATTAAACTTGAATCAATAGAAGTCGATGCAGAAGCTTTGGCGCGTGTTCCTGTAAAAGTGGCCTCTACATACAATCTTTTCCCCGTAGCGCTTAAAGATAAACAACTCAAAATTGCTATTGCGGATCCTTTTGATGTGCGCACGCTGGATGAAGTGACTTTACTGGTCGATTGTAAACTGAAGCCTGTACTGGCAGGGTCTACAGATATTCGGCAGGCTATTCAGAAGCATTATGGAATTGGGGCCTCAGCGGTTAAGCAATTGGTCGAATCTACATCTGAGCAGAAAGCCCAAGAGCCTTTAGCTGAAGACATCAGTGCTTTGGCTGATGCGACATCCATTGTCTCTTTCGTGAATGAATTGCTCTTAAAATCGGTCAAATCACGTGCAACGGATTTGCATCTAGAACCTTATGAGCAAACTATGCGTGTGCGTCAACGTGTTGATGGGATTTTGTATGAAATCCCTGTACCTAAAGATATCAAATCCCTTCATCAGGCTGTGGTATCTAGGATTAAAGTGATGGCGATGTTAGACATTGCTGAGCGTCGTTTGCCGCAGGACGGGCGTATTAAAATTCGCATCAAAGGTTCAGAGCTCGACTTGCGTGTTTCTATTTTGCCGACGGCTTATGGTGAGGCCGTGGATATTCGTATTTTATCGGCGCAAGGACTCTTGAATCTGGAGCAATTGGGTTTGGCTGAAGACTATCGCGAAACCTTTGAGCACCTCATAGCTAAGCCGCATGGCATCATTTTTGTGACAGGGCCAACCGGTTCAGGAAAATCGACAACAGTGTATGCTTGTTTGTCTAAACTGAATGAACCCGGGCGCATGATTTTAACCATCGAAGATCCTATTGAATACCACATCCCGGGCATGGTGCAAATGCAAGTCCATCCAAAGATTGGTTTGAGTTTTGCGCAGGGGCTGCGTTCTATGCTGCGGCACGATCCTGATGTCATGATGGTGGGGGAGGTGCGTGATGGTGAAACAGCCGAAATTACCATTCGCAGTTCACTGACGGGACACTTAGTTTTCTCAACTTTGCACACCAATGATGCTTCGGGAGGTGTGGCGCGGCTTTTGGATATGGGAACAGAGCCTTATTTGGTGGCTTCCTCTGTACTGGCTTTTTTGGCGCAACGGTTGGTGCGTGTTATTTGTGAAGAGTGTCGCAAGCCCTGTGAGCCTGATGCTTCGTTGATGCGTGATTTTGATATAGAGCAGTTACCGGTCCATATCATGCGCGGTGAGGGGTGTTCGGCGTGTATGGGGACGGGGTACCGCGGCCGTACGGCGATTCATGAGCTGTTATTGCTCAATGACCCTATCCAAAGTTTAGTCTTAAAACGGGCCTCAGCGCAGGAAATTGCAGCTGAAGCTAAGCGCCAGGGCATGCGGACCTTGCGTCAAGACGGTTGGCAACGCGTACTGAAGGGGATCACCACGCCAGAAGAAGTGCTTCGTGTGGCTTAAGCTTGCCAGAGTAGCTTTTCCTCTCATTAAATATAACCATATATAGTTTAAGCAAAGACTTCTTATTGCATAAAGTCACTTAAAGATTTACCCCACTTTTCCTTGTTTAATCCCTCCAGATCAGCCATATTTTAATATGAGACCTTTTCCTCTGATGGAAGAATGGAGGGGGAAAGGCAGGTGTTCTATTTTCTAGTCGGAAAAAGGCAAACGGTTTGAAAGAACCGGGCGCAAAGCTTAAGGACCTACACTCCCGAGGAGGAGCATGGTAGCCAGCTGCCAGACACAATCAGTTTCGTGGAAGTTGTCAGTAATTGCTTTGGCTGTGAAGCCGAAAGCGTTTGTGAGTACGCTTGTCTTGAGCGTGCTCTTTTTTGTTGTCTCGCCTTTAACTTTTGCCGCTACCGGAGATGGTAAAGCCGTTTATGGTGAAAATGGTACAGGAGTTTTGCGGACAAAGGATTTCACAAACGCAACGACGACTTGGGGTTCAGAAGGGAATGCCACGACGACATCTACCGACGTGCGTTGGGTGGTCACAGAATCCAATACACAGCTAGAAGAAACCATGGCTGTGTCAGCTTCATTTAATGCAGGCTCAGGAACTTTGTATATTTCGCGACATGACTCGGTTTCTTGGAATTTGGATGAAACAGAAACGGGTCTGTTAGATGATGATCGTTTTCGTGCATTTGATTTGGCGTATGAGCAGGATGTGGGGAATGCGCTCGTTGTTTACTCAACTGGAAATACTACTGATGAGCTAGGTTACTACTACTATGTAGCCGCCACGACTTCTTGGATTGGTCCTTGTACTTTGGAGTCTAATAGAACGACAGGCGTGGTTCAGTGGATTGAACTTGTGGATAATCCTACCGGAGATGAAATTGCGCTAGTTTTCTCAGACAGCAACCACGACCTTTCAGGCTATATTTGGACAGCTGGCGATGAAGATCCTTCTCCTGCTAATTGCGGCTCCATTTCTTCTAACTGGAATGACCAGCCCGCTCTAGTGCTCTCTACAGATCTGCCTGAAACCGTCGGTAAATCCTTTGATGCGGCTTATGAGCAAACTACCGGGGATCTGCTTGTGGTTTGGGTGGAAGCTGGAGCAACAGGGTCGATTGAATATGCGACCAATCCGGGTGCCAGTACAGGGTGGACAACGGCGACGGAAGGTAGCTTCTGATGCGCAGCGCCTTACGTTACTTAACACTAATCAGTTTGAGTGTGATGGTGTGTGTGCCTCAAGCCTTTGCAGGGCGTGGTGACATAGCCATTTATCGCAAAAATACAGGTACGGACACGATCACAACAGCTAATTTTGATCATACCTGGGATACCACAGTGAGTGAGGACGCTACTTCGTTCAACTTAAATGTTGATAATACCCAGATCGAATTACAAGCTGGGCATTATTTAGTGATGTACGGTGCGCGTTTTGATAGCACATCAGGATCTAATCGCTCTGAAATTCAAACTCAAATTAGGCTGAATGGCGCAGACATTCCGGCTGGTTGGTCTCAATGTTATATCCGGCGGAGCAATGGACAGGATGAATGCCTCACAGCAGGCGGTGCGATTATTGATGTTGCGACCAATGATGATCCTGTTGTTTTGCGTTCTTTTAGAACAGATTCTAACTCAAGCGCTGGAGTGGCAAGACAACCTGATGCGACTGCGATTCAATTACTGAAACTGGATGATGATTTGGATTATTTAAGATTGTCTAAAACAGGAACACAAACAGGGCCTACATCAGCGACATGGGTTGAGGTCACCTATGACCGTCAGGATGAGATAGACACAGGCTCCTTTGCTCATACCACAAGCTCAGCCGACATTACCCTCAAGACAGCGGGACACTATTTGGTTTTGGCTAACACTTATGGCTCCATTTCTAGTGGATCAGATCGTTCTCAAGTGAACCAAAAATTGACTATAGATGCAGCAGATATTGATGGGACAAAAACCACTGTATATATGCGTGGCAGTAATAGCACACAAGATGGCGCTGTTTCTATAGGAACCATTATTGAAACTTCAAGTGCTAACCAGGTATTGAATGTTGAGATTAATCGTGACGATGGGACGTCTGCTTTTACGATTAACCAAGATGATGGATCCAGTTATGTCGATCGAACGGCCCTCACCATTGTGAAATTACCCGATGGGGGGGACTACATTCGTTTGGATGACAGTGGTTCAGATGACATGAATCCTTCCTCACTAACAGCGTTGGGTTGGGATACTGAAGATGAAAAAGACACCGCTGGGTTTACCCACAGTACAGTGAGCAATGACAGTCGGGTGGAAGTGGCTGAAGATGGTGATTATCTATTCCTGACCTCATTGTATTCAGAAGACACGGCTGCTGCAGCGCGTGGTTTTTGGAATCAGGGTTGGACGCTTAATGGGGGATCTTTGCTTGAGTATGGACAGGGTGGGACCTTTCAGCGTAACAGTGGTGCTAATGATACGGGAAACTGGACAGGGGCTTTATTTCCTGACTTAACAGCGACAGATTATGTTGAAGTTCAAGTTCAGCAATTGGGTAATAGCGGTACGGTTCCAGCTGAGGTTAAAGGTTTTCAAGGTTTGCGATTAAGTTCTATCTTTATTGAAAACGTCACAGTGGACACGACAGGGACGCAGGTGACGACCGTGGGTGAAGGGGACACAGATGTCGACACGGTAGCTGCATTCACTTTAATTTCTGATACAACGACGGCTACATTAGCGTCTATCAAGATCAGTGAAAAAGGTACGATTGATGCCAATAACGACCTGACTAATGTCCAA
>JAJDCC010000135.1 GCA_029261015.1 Candidatus Omnitrophota bacterium
GTGACCTACGGATGTGTATCCGCGTCGATTCCCAGAGCTGTATACAGCAGGACATTGCTCTCTCCAGGTCTTCGCTTCTGTCTTACGGGGTTTCTGAACTTTGACTTCCTTTTCCATCGGCTTAGAAACCGCCGGAGGTGGAGGCGTGCGTCGTGGCACCGAAGTCGACGGGGTCACTTTTCCTGATGCATCTAACATGCCTGCTGAGGTGTCAACCGGCACACAGACACTGGCCAAGAACACCCCTACCACAAACAATCCTAGCCGATGTTTCATACTTTCCTCCTTAAAACTTAGCCACATTGCACATAATTCTCAGCTCGCAAACTTACCGATCCGCCTGCGGCCACAATAATATGATCGATTACAGGAATTCCTAACACACGACCCGCTTTGACAAAACGACGAGTCATTTCAATATCTTGTTGCGACGGCTCAGGATTTCCTGACGGATGATTATGCGCCAGAATCACCGAAGCAGCATCTGCTTTAAGTGCCTGCTGAAACACATCTCGTGGATGAACCACGGTACGCGATAAAGTGCCTTGTGCTATCAGCTCACCGCGAATCACTTCAGACCGAGCATTCAAAAACAGCACCATACACTGCTCTCTAGATTTTCCGAGCAACCTCGGCTTAAACCAATCCATAGCTTCACGGTCAGAAACGATTGATTGTGCTTTTGATGCTTGAGGCAATAGGCTGCGTCGACCGACTTCAGCAGCTGCTTTCAACATCACCGCCTTAGCCCGACCCACTCCCACTAACTGCTCTAACTGTTCAATAGACTGATTATGCAACTCAGCCAACGAACCCATGTGCTGCAGTAGCCTTTGCGCCAAAACTAAAACAGGCATTTGCCGTGAACCTTTACCTAATAAACAGGCCAACAACTCTATTTCAGAAAGAGCCTGCTCCCCAACTTGAACCAGTCGCTCACGCGGCTGTTCTGTTTCAGGTAACAATTGTATTTGATTAGGCATAAAGCCCCTCCAGTGCTAAGGGTGAGGAGCTTCAAAATTTTAAAAAATCAGTGAACAGATCGTCTCAGTGCACGATCAATAATCGAAAGCAAATCAGGTAAATTAAAGGGTTTAGCTAAAAAAAGATGGCCGCCAATTTCATCCCCTTCTTGTTGAAGTTCTGCATCTTCAACCAATGAAGTCAGGAAAACAACAGGCAGGTTTTCTGTATCTCTGCGTGATCGCAATTCCTCAGCAACAGTCGTCCCATCCATTTTAGGCATCATGATATCCAATAAAACCAAATCTGGCTTGAGGTCTTTCACCTGCTCTAAAGCTTCAACACCATCACTTGCTGAAACCACATCATATCCATGTTTTGATAACATCGAAGTCACTAAATCTACAATTCTCGACTCATCATCGACAACCAAAATCTTTTTTGCCATTACTATCCCCCCAAAGCCACTTGCGTACCCGCAAGTCTATCCGCCCAATGCTTGGCTTGATTGTCATGCATCAGACAGTGTAGACCCACTAAACCCATAACCACATTGGCAACAGGAATAATCCAAAGCATATTTCGCAACGCAGAAGTCCATAAGGTACACTGTTGATGCTGTTCGGTAAGCACCTTAACACCAACACAGCGTTTGCCCAAGCTCTGCCCCTTAAATAAGCCATCTCTTCCTAACCAATAAAGCACTCCCAACGCCCAGCCAAAACCGGACAAAAGAGCACCCAGTGCCACGATGATGGCGCCGTCTATCATCCACGCACACACCCGGCGTTTGGCGAGTTGAATTTGTTGAGTAGAAGTATGCATCTTTAATTAGGTTTATTGTACTTTAAGTGGACAGAAAAAAACAGCTCGGGTATTCTTAGACTGTCTATTATGCCTACTCAGTTGCGTACTCTACTCACTTTCGGACTCTTAAGCACTTTGTTAACACCTGGGGTGTTAGCTCAAGAACCTAGCGCACACTTCACATTAGTCGATCCCACTTGCGCAAATAATCGCCAAAAAAACACCCAGATTTCTGTTGAGGCTTGGTTAGGAACACCCACCACTTTTGATTGCATCTCAGTCAATGAACCCGAAGCGCAGCGCTTAATTGAAAAAACCGCTGCTACTCTGCTGCCATTAGTCATTTTTGATTCTCGCATCGAAGACCACCCAGCATTCGCAGAACTCAGTCGCCGTTATTGGATGACTTCTTTTTACGATAAAGAACAACGCTATTGGCGTGTTTCTGAACTTTCTTTGGCGATAACCCCTGGTTTATTTTTGCTCAATCGTGAGCGCAAGCCCGGCGAAATTGCCATCTTCAGTATGTTCAATTGCCCTTATGTGCCTATGGCCCGCAAAAAAATTAACGAGTACATCAAACACAATCCCAATGCAGGCTTTTCGGTTAAAACACGTTTCATCGTAACGAACATACCTTCAATGGGAGGAATCATTTCACCCTTTGGTCCTGAGGCGCTTGAAGAAGATTTACGGCAAGTGATTTTACAAGAAGATTACCCCGAACTCTATCCAGAGTATTTGGAACTGCGTAAAGAACATTCGTTTAAAAAAGCGCTCGCTAAACTGGATATCAAACCAAAAAAAATTGATCGCCAAAAAGACCGTGCATTAGAGCTATTAGCCAAAGATGCGCGCGATGTCAAAAGGTTCGATATCACAGGCTCCCCTACCTTTATGTGGGAGAACCAATACCTCATCTATGTGATTGAAGGGTTAGGCTATCAAGATGCGTTAAGTGGATTGCTATTGGATGCGCGTGCACGCGCGCGTTGTGAAGAGGAAGGCATGGACCCGATGCCTCCAGAATCAGCGGCCCCGGGAACGGGTTGCAGCCCTTGTACGAGTTGTGTGGGTGGGACTGTCCCTAGCGACAGTTAATCAATCCTGCGCCCAGATCGCTCCAAACAATTCCTGAATTTTATTTCCCACGTTTTCAGCAACCATCAGCGACTCGCCAATCAGCAAAGCATGTGCTCCTAAATCCTGCATACGCGCCACATCGGCTGCTGTATGAATACCACTTTCAGCAACGATGACTTTACCTGCTGGCATTCGCCCCATCAAACGCTCACTCAACTGCATATCCATTTCGAATGTTTTCAAATCACGATGGTTAATGCCAATAATTTGAGCTTCCGCATCAATCGCCCGCTGCAGCTCATCATCCGCATGAATTTCCACTAAAGCATCCATTCCCAAACTGGCTGCCAAACGGATGTATTCATTGAGCTGTTCATCATTGAGCGCACACACAAGCAATAAAATGGCATCAGCTTGATAAGCCGCTGCTTGATAAATTTGATACGGGTCAATAATAAAATCTTTGCGCAATGCAGGGATGTCAGTGAATTGTTTGACCGTACGTAAAAAATCCAACGAACCGCCAAAGAAATGCTCATCTGTTAACACCGACAAAGCATGAGCCCCTGCCTCTTGCATTTCTTGAGCCAATGCCACCGGATCAAAACGCTCTCTCAACATGCCCTTAGAAGGCGATTTGCGTTTAAGCTCTGAAATCAAATGAATGGTATTTCCATCCGTTAAAGCGTCTTTAAACGAACGTTCTGATTGATATTTAGACACACGCTGCTTCAAATCTCGCAAGGATAAATGCTGCTGAGCCGCTTGCACTTCTTGTCGTTTGCGCTCCAAAATGTCATCAAGTATCATGGGCATGGCTCAGTGTTACTAAAGATGCCAACAATTCCTTGGCTTTTCCACTATCAATAACGTCAACCGCTCGGCTTATTCCCTCTTGAATACTCGTCACCTGATCACTGACATACAAGACACACCCAACATTCAGCAAAACCATGTCCCGATAAGCTGATTTCTCTCCTGCCAAAATTTTATGCGCAATTTCAGCATTGGTTTTGGCATCTCCACCCGCAAGATCCGCAATACTCACCCGCGGCAACCCTAAACACTCAGCATCCAGTTCTTGCTCAATAATCTTTTGCCCGCAAACTTCCAATACCCGTGTTTTTGCCGTTGTCGTCACTTCATCCATACCATCGTGACCATGAACCACCATCGCATGCTTGATACCAATCCGCACCAACGCGCGTGCCATGGGTTCAACAAAACGCTCTTGCGCCACACCTAAGAGTTGATAACTCAACTTTGCCGGATTCGCCAAAGGTCCAATCAAATTAAAAATGGTTCGCGTTCCCATCTTCTTACGGACAGGCATCACCACCTTCATGGCAGGATGAAAAGCAGGAGCAAAACAAAAACCAAATCCAAGTTGTTCAATGCACTGCACAACTTGAGCGGGACTTGCATCGATTTTGATACCTAAAGCTTCCAACAAATCAGCACTACCACATTTGCTAGAAGCAGCACGATTGCCATGCTTACACACCTTAACTCCGCAAGCAGCACTCACAAGAGCTGTGACTGTCGAAATATTCATGGTTCCGTGCCCATCACCGCCCGTTCCACACGTATCACACAGTGAATACTCTGAAGGAATGGGTAAAGAAACCGCATGCCGCCGCAACACACCGACAGCCGCAGCAATTTCATCAGGGGTCTCGCCACGTGTCGCCAACGTACGCAAAAAATGTTCAATCTGATCTGGTTGGCGCTGCTCTTGCATGACTGCAGAAAGTTCAGCGTACATTTGTTCATAGGTGAGTGGGACTGAGAAATCCATATCACGCATTGATAAAATTCTGTAAGAGCGCTTTACCCGTCTCTGTCAAAATAGACTCCGGATGAAACTGAACACCAAATACGGGTTGCTGTTTGTGCTCAACTCCCATAATTTCACCATCGTCACTGCGAGCATTCACTTCAAGACAATCCGGCAAACTCTTAGGATCAATCACCAAAGAGTGATAGCGCGTCGCTTCAAAAGGAACCGGCAAACCATTAAACACACCGGTTCCATCATGCGTAATCGGTGAAATTTTTCCGTGCATCAGCCGTTTGGCTCGAATAATGCGTCCGCCAAATATTTGACCAATGCATTGATGCCCCAAACACACACCCAATATTGGTTTGCGTCCTGAAAAATGCTTGATGAGCTCTAAAGAGATCCCCGCATCTTCGGGTCTTCCAGGGCCTGGAGAAATCACAATACGATCAGGATTCAACCGCTCAATAGCCTCCAACGTAATTTTATCATTACGCTTAACGGTCACTTTTTCACCCAACTCACCCAAGTATTGCACCAGATTATAGGTAAAAGAATCATAATTATCAATCATTAGGATCATGGCGATTTCCGTTTATTCACAAATCTCTCTTCTGCAATTTCAATAGCTCGGAGCATCCCTTTAGCTTTGTTTTGCGTCTCCGCGTATTCATGCTCTGGACGTGAATCCGCAACAATTCCCGCTCCAGCTTGCACATAAGCTTTATCTCCCTGCACCACTAGCGTGCGAATCGTGATGCACGTATCTAAACTTCCTGAAAAACCAAAATAGCCAATACACCCTGAATAGGGTCCACGATCCGTTTCTTCTAAATCTGCAATGATTTCCATCGCTCGAATCTTAGGTGCCCCTGTCACAGTGCCTGCCGGAAAGGTGGCTCGCAACGCATCATACACACTACGACCCGGTTTTAATTTGGCCACAACACTACTCACCATATGCAGCACATGTGAATACTTCTCAACCACCATGAATTCAGGAATTTTGACAGAACCCACCTTAGCCACACGACCTAAATCATTACGACCCAGATCAACCAACATGACATGCTCTGCTCGTTCTTTGGGCGAAGACACCAACTGTTGCATCATACGGTCATCTTCAGCAGGAGTTTTTCCACGTGGGCGAGTCCCGGCAATCGGACGGTTCTCCAAAAGCCCATCCTCACACCGCACTAACATTTCAGGTGAGGACCCCACTAAAGAGGTTTCACCAAACCTCAAAAAAAACATATAAGGAGAAGGGTTGAGCGATCTCAATGAACGGTAAATATGGAAAGCATCACATGCGATCGATCGTTCAAAACGTTGTGACAACACCACTTGAAAAATGTCTCCCGCTTTGATGTGTTTCTTAGCTTTTTTGACGCGTTCGACAAAATCTTCGCGCTTTGTGTTTGATGACACTGGGGGTTTCTTCGAATGCTTTACAGTGCGTCGTTTCACCACAGGTAAAGGCTTGCGCAACTGAGACGCCATATCTTCTATTTTAGCTAATGCTTCTCGATAAGCCGCACGCGCGGAACCCTTCTCTAAGAGCACATTGGCCACTAAGAGCAACTTGTGTTGTGCATGATCAAAAACAGCCATCGTATCAGCCAACATCATCATAATGTCTGGTAGCTTTAAATCATTCTTTCGATGTGGAGGCACAGGCTCAATGCTCTGCACAATGTTGTATCCAATAGAACCTACAAGTCCTCCGCAAAATCGCGGCAACTCAGGCGCTTCCACAAACTGATAGCGTTTCATCAAAGCTTCAACTTCGCTTAAAGGATCTTTTTGGGTTTCATATCGCTCGACTTGGGCTTTACCTTTTGCATCAAGACGCGAAATTTCGATCAATCGTCCAGTATTGTTAAAAATCAAGCGCGGCCGGGAACCAATAAAAGAGTACCGTGCCAGTTTTTCAGCGCCTTCGACAGACTCTAATAAAAAGCTAAACTGACCATCATCTAATTTTAAAAAAGCACTGACCGGCGTTTCTAAATCAGCGAAAAACTCGCCATAGACAGGAACGACATTCCCTTTTTTGGCGAGCTTCATAAATTCGGCTTCTGACGGCCTTATTTGTAAGGTCATAAACTCGTATCTCTCGACTCTTTAATCTTATTTTTTGTAAACTTCATCCGGATCAAAAACACGTTCTGCATGCACATGCAAACCGCCGTCATCCTCAGCTTCGCGATAAAAACAACTCATATAACCCGTATGACAACCAGCGACAGCTTGATCGACCTGTAAAACAATAGAATTATTGGCACAGTCAATAGCCACTTTGCGTATGGTTTGAATATGGCCTGAGGTTTCCCCTTTAAGCATGAGCTTATTTTTTGATCGACGAAACACATACACCTTTTTCTCTTCCAAGCTTTTTAATAACGCATCTTTATTCAAATAACACACAGTCAGCACTTCTTGTGTTTTGAATTCTTGAATCACCGCAGGAATCAATCCTTGCTCATTAAAATTAAGGTCTTCTACCCAGCTCGCTGCGCTCATCGTACCGTAACTCCTTCTTTCCCTAAATACTCTTTAACTTGCGCTATCGTTAATTCTCCGAAGTGAAATAATGAAGCCGCTAAAGCCGCATCGGCCTTCCCCAACGTCAGAGCATCCTTAAAATGCTCAACGGTACCAGCTCCACCGGAGGCAATGATGGGCACAGAAACAGCTTCTGACACAGCACAGGTGAGGGCTACGTCATATCCTGCTTTTGTGCCATCACAATCCATACTGGTCAGCAAGATTTCCCCTGCACCTAAAGACACAACTTCTTTGGCCCACTCAATAACGTCTTTACCGGTCGCTGTGCGTCCACCATGGATAAACACTTCCCAACTTGTCCTCTCGGCATTACGTTTGGCATCAATCGCTACCACAATACACTGACTGCCAAAACGCTCAGCCGCTTCTTGAATCAACTTAGGGTTCTGCACTGCGGTCGTATTGATAGAGACTTTATCGGCCCCTGCATTGAGCAATGTACGGATATCCTCCAGACTACGGATTCCACCACCGACCGTCAATGGCATAAACGCTTCGGCCGCTGTTTTAGCGACAACATCTAAAATGATGCCGCGTTGCTCATGTGATGCAGTGATATCTAAAAAAACCAGCTCATCCGCACCTTGTGCATCATAAGCTTTGGCCACTTCAACAGGGTCGCCTGCATCTCGAATATCCACAAAACGCGTCCCTTTAACCACTCGGCCTTGATCGACATCCAAACAAGGAATGATGCGTTTGGCTAGCATCAAGCTTACCGAACTGCCTTAATCGCTTCAGCAAGATCAACTGTGCCTTCATAAATAGCACGCCCTACAATGGCACCTTTAACACCACGTGATTCTAATTTTTTTAACTCAATCAAATCTTCTAATGAAGAGACCCCGCCCGATGCGATCAATTGCGGCGGATTCAATTCTAAGATTTGCTCAAGCAGTGACTGATTAGGCCCATTCAACATGCCATCACGACTGACGTCTGTACAAATAATGGTGTGCACACCTAGATCTAACATGTGTTTCGTTAAATCTTGCGCAGAAATTTTAGCCCCTTCTACCCATCCTCGCGAAACAACCTCTCCCGCCTTAGCATCAATCGCCACAGCAATTTTATCGCCATAGGATTTTACTGCACGTGCCACAAAATCAGGATCTTCACAAGCCTTGGTGCCCAAAACCACGCGCGCAGCACCCGCTTCAATCGCACGGTCTAGTGTCTCTTGGGTACGAATACCTCCACTGAGTTCGATATTAATATTTACCGACTCAATGACACTTTGCGCCAAATCCAAATTACTGTAGGTGCCTTCAAAGGCCCCATTGAGATCCACAACATGCATCCACTCTGCACCCGCAGCAACCCAACGTTGTGCGACCTCCACTGGGTCTTTGGCATATACCGTCACTTCTTCACGTTTACCTTGTGCTAAACGCACCACTTGTTTGTCGAGCAAATCAATCGCAGGCAAAATAATCATAGCTTAATAAAATTCTCCAACAGTTTAAGACCTAATTTTTGACTTTTCTCAGGGTGAAACTGGGTAGCAAATAAATGATCTCGCCACACCATGGCCGTAAAATCACGGCCGTAATTTGCTGTTAAGGCTTCCACACTCTTATCCGTAGCCTCTGCATAAAAAGTGTGCACAAAATAAAAGAAACTCTTTTCATCCACACCATCAAGCAATGGACAAATGCGCGCATTTCGATGAAAATCAATTTGGTTCCAGCCCATATGTGGGACTTTGAGGCCATTTTGAGGAAACCGTTTTACGCTTCCGGCCAAAACACCTAAACCCACTTCTCCCGGCGCTTCTTC
>JAJDCC010000136.1 GCA_029261015.1 Candidatus Omnitrophota bacterium
GAAAAAACCACCTGGAACTTTACCAGCTGCGTAAGTACGCTCGCGATAATCACACATCAATGGGAAAAAATCGGCTTGTGTGGGGGTTAAATTACCCGTGGCCGCAACCAAAACTACGGTACCACCTTGCGTCACCAGCACAGAACCACCGGCTTGTTTGGCCAAATGACCGGATTCTAATATTAAATCGTCTTTCCCAATAGGCGTCGATACGCGAGTAGTAGGCATTATTTACGTAGGCTCAGACTGTTGATGAGGGCACGGTAAGTCGCCTCTTGGTGGCGTTTTAGGTAGCTGAGCAGACTGCGCCTGCGGCTAACCATTTTAAGCAATCCTTGGCGAGAGCTGTGGTCTTTCCTGTGCTCCTTGAGATGCTCAGTCAGCTGATTGATGCGTTCGGTCAGCCGAATGATCTGAACTTCTGGGGATCCTGAATCTGTGTCGTGGTGCTGATATTCTTTAATATTATCTGTCATTTTAATGTCCGCGTAGTATACAACCTCAAAATAAGGCCGTCAAGCTATCCTTTATATGAGACTAGGAGCTTTAGCTCCATAGCTACGATATATGCCCCGTGCTCAAACAGACTCCGTCCGCCTGAGCTCCCTACGCAACTACGCGTGGGCCAATTATCTTCGCCAGAAGCAAGCTACGCTGCTTCAAAAATAGTTCATCAATGGGTCTAAATATGTAGGTTAGGGCAATGCATAAGCCGAGTTCTGTTTGTCACGAAAACGTGAGTGAACGGTTATCCATCTAGTCCTGATGTCACCACCAGGCCCCTGCGGCCTACCTTCCCAAGCGCTTTGCGGCAGCCGGACCGACTGCTGAGTAGGTCTGCCCCCACCCTCTTGAAACATTTGGCCTTGCTCCGCGTAGAGATTGCCGCGTTTCACCCCTACCACAATCACTTGCAGTAGGACTCGTCTCTGTGGCTCTCCCTTCGGTAACCCGAAGAGCCCACCGAAGTGGGATCCGCTTCTGCCACCAAAATGGCAAAAGGCCCTGAAGTTATCAGGATACGCTGTCCTATGGAGCTCGGACTTTCCTCTTCACAGAAGTCTAGCTTCCGTAAAGCAACCGCACATTGCCCTAACCTAAACTCGTCGGGTCACTGCAAGTCCAGCCAGTCTATCTGCTTCTTTATTCTGCTCACGAGGCACGTGCTCAACCTGACAGGACTGAAAACCTTCTGCCAAATGCTGAACTAAACCGTGCAACCGGATGAGCTCCGGATTTTTTACTTTATACTGACCATCAAACTGACGCGCCATCAACTGACTGTCGGTTCTCACATGCACATCATCATATCGCCTGATAGCCGCATGTTGGAGCGCATAAATCAGAGCCAAGTACTCAGCAACATTGTTGGTGGTCTCACCAATGTAACGACTCAACTCAAATTCAATTTCACCTGTTTCGCTAATCTGAGCAACCCCCACACCGGCAGGTCCTGGATTACCACGCGATGCCCCATCGACATAAAAAATCGATTTAGACAGCTTCTTCACCTTGGTAAAGAATGCGACTGCAACTCTCGCAAATAATCAGCTCACTCTTCATCATAATCTGATTGATGACCTGAGGTGGCATACGTTGATTGCACCCACCACAGGAGCTATTAGTCACAGCAACAATAGCCACGCCATCACGAGCAGCTAGAATACGCTCATAAACGTCTAAAAATTCTTTAGGAATTTCAGGAGTGTAGGTCTTGCGGTCACGCTCCAATTCCCCAATCTGACCTTCAATTTCATCGATCGCTTTCTGAATGCGCTGTTTTTCCTGATCAAACGACTGTTGCACTTCAGCTAATTTCTGTTTCTGCGCCTCTCGTGCCTGAGTCGCTTCTTCAACGCGGTCTAGAATCTGCAGAATAGCGTCTTCAATCAAAGAATTATCCGACTTGATGGTAGCAATTTCATGCTGCATCGCCGCATACTCTTTATTCGTTTTTAGCTGCATGAGCTGACCCTGTAATTTTTTGGCCTGCTCCTCTTTGGTTTGCAGCTCTACTTCTTTTCCTTTTTGCGTCAACTGAATTGCTTTAAGTTCTTCTTCGGCTTGCTTCAATGCTGCTTGCTGTTGTTCAAGCCTCGCTTGAGCCGATCTCAATTCCTCAGGCTTTATCTTTTGGTCAGCCCTTAATTGGTACAATTTCTTATCGAGCTCCTGTAACCGACAAAGCTGATCTATTGCTGAGCCTAAAGCCATTAACATATCCTCTAATGAATAACATGGGCGCACGGGGACTCGAACCTCGGACCTCTACCATGTGAAGGTAGCGCTCTAACCAGCTGAGCTATGCGCCCCAATTTCAATAAAACTAGTGGTGGGCTGGACAGGGATTGAACCTGTGACCAACTGGTTATGAGCCAGCCGCTCTAACCACTGAGCTACCAGCCCAGAACTACCCAACTGTTGGACTCACATTCTACTGCAATTGCCCAGTGACCTAAAGCCCTAAAATGATTTGCCCCACAGAAACACGATTGGGGACACTCGCTACCCTCTTAAGTGGCATTTCTAAATTAGCGAGTGTCCCCACCGTAAGGGACCTAGAGGTACTTTTTTGCTAGACTACTGGCGACCTCTCAGGGGAAAAGGTCAGCTCCAAGAAATTTCGCAAACGTCGACTCCTCGTTGGGTGACGCAGCTTACGGAGAGCCTTTGCTTCAATCTGACGCACACGTTCACGCGTCACATTAAACATCTGCCCCACTTCTTCTAATGTCCTGGGAGACCCATCGTATAAACCAAATCGCAACGTCAACACTTGCTGCTCACGATCAGATAAGGATTCAAACACGTCACCAATCTGTTCTTTTAGCATGCTATAAGCTGTTGCATTAGCTGGTGACACTGCTTGCTTATCTTCAATGAAATCACCAAAGTGCGTGTCCCCTTCTTCACCAATGGGCGTCTGTAGTGAAATAGGCTCCTGAGCAATTTTCAACACACCACGGACCTTGTCTACAGGAATACCTGTTGCTTTAGCCATTTCTTCTGGCGTTGGCTCACGACCCGTTTCTTGAACAATGGCACGTGAGACACGAATCAACTTATTAATCGTTTCTGTCATGTGCACTGGAATACGAATCGTACGCGCTTGATCTGCAATGGACCGAGTGATGGCTTGTCGAATCCACCAAGTCGCATAGGTTGAAAACTTATACCCTCGTTGGTATTCAAACTTCTCAACAGCCTTCATCAAGCCAATGTTGCCCTCTTGGATGAGATCCAAGAAAGACAAACCACGGTTAGTGTATTTCTTAGCAATACTCACCACTAAACGCAAGTTCGCTTCAACAAGCTCTTTTTTGGCTCTCACGTAATCCACTTCAAGACCATGGATCTTGGTGACAGCAGCCCGAATCGCTGTCGTCTCTCCACCAATTAACTTCTCATGCTCTTTCAGTTCTTGCATAAGCTCTTTTTTGCGAGCAGCGGCATCTGCTTTACGCGAACGCTTAGCTGTTGTGATTTGGCGATGCAAATCTTCGCAAATAGCCAGCTCTTTTTCAATACGCTCAGTCAACCATTCAATAGCATTGATCGTCAAATGGTAGTCTTTATAGATCTTGGCACAGCTTTTTTCTGATGTAGTTCTGCGCAAACGCGTTCGCAACTTGGTCAAAATGGCGACAAGCTCTTCACGTCTCAAGTTAGGGTCGTCCTTTGAAAATTCCTCAGGATTCATTTCCCCTTCAATTAACAAGTCACTCAGATACAGCACAGCATCACGTGTTGTTGGCATTCCTGTCACAGCATCACGATAAGCAAATTCTGCTGTTTCAATTTTGATCGCCAAATCCAACTCTTGCTGGCGCGTCAGCAATGAAATTTGTCCCATCTGACGCAAATACATTTTTACTGGATCGTCTAGCTGCCCCGATTCAAAGGTACCGGAAGAGCCATCAGCAGATTTCCGAGTACGTTTTTTAGTCGTAGTCTTCTTCTTTTTATCTTCGTCTTTGCTGACAATTTCAATATTCTCCTTACCCAATAGGGTAAGCAATTCATCAACATCCTCAGGAGAGGCAACATCTTCGGGCAGAAGATTATTCAGCTCTTCATAAGTTAAACGACCTTTAGAACGACCTGCATTGACAATCTTAGCAAGACGATCTTTCATGGGCTTACGCCCTTTGGCCTGTGCCATTCTGTTTAGCCTCCCTTTACTTGTCGCTGGTACTCAGATAACAGCGCGTACACCGATTCAGATTGCCCCGCATCTTGGGCCACACGTATGCGACTCCTTAAATCTACCAATCTGCGTTGCTTCTGATTATTTTCAATTCGCTTGATACAATCTTCTAACGCCACGTCTTTCTCTACTAAGGTATCCGCCAAGGTAATGAGCTCCGCTATTTTAGATTCCGCACCTTGTGAATCAATGCGTGACATTAAAACGGCAGCTTCTAATCCTTGTTCCGCTGTTTCCTTAATCTTTTCCAAGATCGCAATTAATTCTGGATCTTCAAAATCTTGAAGCACGATTCGACCTTCTACCTGCTTCCACCGCGAGCTGTCTTCTAGTAACAACGCTGTCAACGTCTGCTCCGGCCCACGTGGTACCGAATGCAGCGAAACCGTAGAAGGTCTTGCTTCAAATGTCTTTTCTTGGGCTTTGCCAAGACGCTTCATTTCTTGCCGGATAGACAATTCATCCAGCTGTAAACGCCCTGCTAAAAGCCTCAAGTATTCGCTTTGTAAAATACCGTCTTCTAATTTTGCCACCGTCGGTAATACCTGACGCGCAGCCTTTACTTTAGATTCTATCGATGCTTCGGGAAATTGCTTCCGAGCCAAATCTAACAAAAATTCAAAAATGTTCTGACTAGCCAAAATCTTTTCTTTGAACACATCAGTTCCAACTTCACGCACATAATCGTCAGGATCTTGCCCTTCAGGCAATTTTAATACTGAGACATTTAATCCCGCCTCAACCAACAGATCAATGCCACGTCGCGTTGCCGCCTCACCTGCTGCATCTGCATCAAAAGCTAAAATGACACGTTCTGTATATCGCTTCAGCAATCGGACTTGCTGTACCGTAAGTGCGGTACCCAATGGGGCCACTACGGCCTTAATCCCTGCACTTGCTAATACCACGCAGTCAAAATATCCCTCAACTATAACTGCATAACTTTGCTCAACAATGGCCTCTTTAGCTTGACACAATCCGTATAGGTGATGGCTTTTTTGATACACAGATGTTTCTGGACTGTTCAGGTATTTGGGATTATCCTCACCTAATGCTCTACCCCCAAAACCAATCACGCGCCCACGTACATCCAAAATCGGAAACATCAATCGATTACGAAAACGGTCATAATGCCGATTGTCTTTAGGCACCACCAATCCAGCTTGCTCTAACTGATTCAGAGAAACACCCGCAGATTGAGCCGCCTTTATCAATCGGTCCCAACCTTCTAATGCCACACCTAGCCGGTATTGCGCTTGGACTTCCTGCGTCACTCCACGGCTCATGACATAGTCCCGTGCAGACTTGCCTGCCTCTGGATGCGCTAAAGTTTTCTCAAAGAACACTGAACATTTTTCTAAAACTGACTGCGCCGAATCTCTTTCCTGCCTAGACGGACCTTCTTGAGACGCTTGTGGTAAACTCACGCCCACTTTGTCCGCTAACAACCGTACGGCTTCCGGAAAGGTCAACCGGTCATGCTGCATCAGAAAGCTAAAAACATTACCCCCGACACCACAACCAAAACAATGAAAAATTTGTTTTTCGGTATTCACCCAAAAAGACGCTGTCTTTTCTTTATGAAACGGACATCGCGCTTTTAAGTTCTGTCCCGACCGAGTCAACTTAACGGCATTACCAATCACCTCAGCAATATCTACGCGAGAATGTATCTCATCTAATACTGCTTCAGGTATCAAAGCCATCGTTTGCCATCACTTTACTGAACTTTTTATCGAACCGCTGACGGTATCATCGGCTTACCGCGCAAACCAGAACCAGGCAAAACATCAGCAAAAGCAACAAACACTTTTTCTGTGCTGCGGTAATACTTTCGCCCAATTATGGATTGTGAAACTGTATTGTGCAACACACTGATCTCACTTGAGGCCAGAAATAAAAGTAAAAAACCACTCCAACAGGCCGCTCTAAATAATCCAACAAGCAATCCACCTATATGCAAATAGGTCGTCTTGGTCTCCAACTTCCTCGTATCAAAGAAAGAACGGATAAGAATTCGGCTAGCCAAACAAAGAATCAAGAAAAAGAGCAGTACTACACAAAAGTCTGTCGATGCATTCGTTCCTAGCCACGGGCCTAACAATGTCGTCAGATAGTGGCCAAAATTCAGGGTAATCCCCATCACTAGGGCAATGATTCCCACTTCCAGGAGCTCTCGAAATAGTCCAAACCCCAATCCGACGTAACCCATTCTCCAGAAAAGGATTACGATAAGCAAATCAAGAACATTTGGAAGCATGACCGTAACTTCTTACCCTTTTTCCGAAGTATACCATAGGCTATTTTCAAGCGTCAAGGAAGCGCTACCTTATTTTAACTCTATGTCCGACAAAGAGTTAGCGCCTAACAGTGGCTCTCATTTTAACAATCTGCAGCTCTGACATGACCTCATCAAAGCGCTCCAGAATCTGTTTTTGGTTATCAAGAACCTGCCGAAGAAGGGCCTCTGTGGACGTATCAGTGGAATCTGAGGCCAATTTCTCCACTTCACGCTTTTTTGCTAAAGGCTGGCCTTCGGTTCCCATAAAAACACCGATAAATAGGCCTATCGCCAGAACGGCTATAAATCTCAAGACTGCTTGCTTAGGCTGTGGGTTGCCCATCAGCTTCACCTCCTTTGCTGAGGGACTCAGACTGTTCTAATATTGAGCGACTTTTTGAGATTCCTCTTCACTCAATAAGTCGACCGTCATAAAAATCAATAAATCTTGTTGCAACATAGGGCTGGTACCACCACCAAAACGGCGAACATTCTGAAAGAGCCTACCCACAAGAGGAAGATCTCCTAAAAGAGGCACACGAGTGTCTTCTTTTAATTCAATTGTTTTTACCAGTCCACCGATGGCAATGGTATCGCCGTCACGTACGCGTACTTGCGTTTCTACAGACTGCGTACTGAAACGTGGCAGCGAAACAGAATCCGTATCAGAAATAGCAAAAGTAGCATTCTGGTTGAAAGCCACAATTTCAGGGTGCAAATCCACCACGACTTCATTATTGGGGTTCACATGTGGAGTCACCGTTAACACAGTACCTATAGTACGCGTATCAAAACCACTCACAACCGTATTTCCCGTTGAGGGATCTACTGTGAAGTTAGGAACCGGAAAATCTTCACCAATATGAATGCGTGCTTCTTGATTATCCAACACCGCTAGAGTCGGATTAGAAAGAATACGTGTGTCCGATCGCTGCGTTAACATATTGATCGTTAAACTGAAGGCTGGGCCTGTCAGTGTGCCAAAAGTAATATTAGCAGGACTTGGAGAAGGCACCTGTGAAGCCACAAATAAATCACCCACGGCTCCCAAAGATCCTCCAGCTTTAAAAGGAAAGCTTGTAGGCAAAGTCGATGCTGATTGACTTAATGCTGCACTGTCATTCCAATCGATACCCAAGTTTTCCGTACGCTCAAGCTTCGTTTCCACAACCTTGGTAGCGATCAAAACTTGCGGGGTACGCGCATCTAGACGTCCAATCACTTCTTGAATTTGAAAAATTGCTGTTGGAATATCCGTTACAATTACGGTATTTGTGCGACTATCAAACCGGATGCGCCCTCGATCAGACAGCATTTCCAATATGATGCCCTGAACTTCTTCTGCATCGGCATAATCCAAAGGAAACACCCGTGTCGATAAAGCTTCTTGCTGCAAAGCCTCAATAGTCATGACACGAACAATATCATTTTGACGCTCATAGGTGAAGCCATATGTCCGTAAAATAATATCCAACGCTTGCTCCCAAGGAACATTGGTAAGCTTAATAGTGATGACTCCGGTAACATCAGGCCCTGCAACAATATCCACACCGCTTTTTAGAGAAATAATCCTAAGGACTTGTTGCAATTCGGCATCTTTAAAGTCAATGCTAATCCGACCATCGCTCGCTTCAACTGGAAGTTCTTGGATCGTTGGATCGAGGGACGATTCTTGAGCACGCACGGGCGCTGCAAGTATCAATAAACAGAGACCACACATCCAAGATATTGATTTATTCACTTCATCCTCCAGTTAGCCGTTTTCTGGAAAAGACAGCATCATTATTCAAAGGTTAATTCTAAGACAACTTCTTCGCCTGTATCCATCATGAGCACCACAGAGCGTTCGTGAATGGTTTTAATCGTATAGCCCCCTACAGCATCTCCCTCTTGAGCTTCTTGATCATTAATGAGGGCGATAGAATTGCCGTGTGCATCCCAAAGAATGCCATACAAAAGCGGGAGAACTCCCGTATTATTTTCCTGAACACGAACCACGCTAAGAACTCTGCCATCGCGTACCAACGGACCGAATGGATCCCGACGACCTTTTGCGTCATAACTAAAAGATGAAGCATTTTCTTTTTTAGGATCGTGAGATAGATCCTTAACTTGAGCAAAAACAATGCCTCTTCCGGGCATAATAATACTTAAGAATATTATAACCCTAAGCAGCTGTTTACAACACCCCTTCTTCATTCTGTCTCCAAAGAATGATAGGACTCAATAAGCAGTTGTGCTCGATGATTCTTGGTATCTTGCTCCAAACCCGTGACCCGAATGCTCACGACACTCATGGGACGACCACCTATTTCAATTTTTTCTATAAATTGGCTCACTTCGTGAAATCCACCCAATGCATCTATTTGGATTGGCACGCGTTGATAAACAGCTTTCTTCCCAACCTTTGCCACCCCTTCAATTTTTTCGTCAATACTCATATCTTGAGGTGACTGAGGTAGAATAGCCTGTATACGGATTCCCGTTTGAGAAGCAAAACCAGATAATTCTTCAATCACTTTTGGCACTTCGCTTAACGATGCCAAGCGTGAGGACCACTGTTCAACGTCTCGAATCAATGCGGCATGTTCAGATTCTAAAGCCGCCAATTTGCCAGCAAAAAGTTGAATCGTTCTCAATTTTGTTTCAGCTTGCACTAATTGCTGCTTTAATTGCCCCGACTTAACTTTCATAGGCTGAATCAGGTAAACCACATAAACATATAAAAAAGTGATCCCCATGATACCCGCCAACACATACATCTTTTGCCGGTCTTTACTTGTCATCAGGAGTCACCGCTTCACCAACCAGTAAAAATTCCACAAGTTCAATTCGCTCATCCATAACACGCTTTATGGAATCAATTTCAAGCCGCCTAAATACAGAATTAAAGGCTGGCTGGGTATTTAAATCTTGCACATAATTTCCTAGACTGGCCAGCGCCTTACCATCTCGCTCAATAGCTGTCCCTTGTACAACAATCCCTTCCTTAGCATCCATCACAAGCTCTCGCAACCAAATCACTTCTGGCACCAAATCGGATAATAAATTGAGACGTTCTGCCCAAAGATATCCTTGTGTTAATTGCCCAAAGGCCGTATATCTCAACTTTAAATCTTCGATTGTTTTTTGAAGTTGCTGTGCGCGGGTTTGTTGTGGCTGCAAACGTTGAATCTCAGAATTGGTATTAGCCAATTTAGCATTGGCTCCCATTAATCCAATTTGCAAAAACAACCAAAAACCCAAAATCCCGATAACCACCATCCAAACAAGCGGAGACCTGTGTAGTTGTTGCACCGGGTTAGGAGCCGTTTTACGCATTTCTGCTGGAAGCAGATTGATTTCTAACATCACAGAGGCCTTCTCAGAGCTAAGCCATAAGCCACAGTGAATTGGTTTTCTAATCCTTCTTGCGGACTCCATGCAGAGACTTGCTGAGCCAAGTGTTCCGATAATGTCTTCAGGAGTACTTCAGAATGACTGAGACCTCCACTGACGAAAATATCCTCGGGAGGCCTACCAAATTGATTCTCAAAATAATCAAAAGAAAGCTGCAACTCACTCACTAAAGCTTCTGTATAGGTCTTCAGCGTTTCTTCACCTTCTTCACTGACTTCTGATTCCTCAATAGCTGTTTGCACTTTATCCACTG
>JAJDCC010000137.1 GCA_029261015.1 Candidatus Omnitrophota bacterium
TTAAATAATCGGAATTTGCAGCAAAATATCCCAGCAACTTTTCTCCGAACACATTCTTTCCAAAATGGAAAAGCTCCTTAAATCGGCCCCAATGAAAAACAAACTTTGGCCTCCATTTCACAAAGACCCAATTCACTACAGTCCCCACAAAAGGACTGACCACAGGTCCCCACACTAATGCCCAAAAACCAAACCCCATCAAAGCTAAAGTTAAAGCTGTCGTGATGCGAAACAAAGTTGCTATGGTCTGGGAAATCATGAGTTTCTTAAACTCTAACTCACGGTTCAATATCACCCAATGAATACTGCCAATAGGAGAAATGATCAAACTGATCGCCATTCCCCGAATCACCAAAACCACATCTGTATTCTTGAAGAAGACTGCGGCTGCTGGAGCTATAAACCAAGCAATCAAAAAGAGCAGAAAACCTACAAGGACATTCACCCAAAAACCCGTACAAAGATGTTCATCCGTGATGTCTTTACGCTGTATCAAAGCAGCACCAATACCCAGTTCACTGAGTAAAGTACCTATATTCATGATCAAACTCGCCATTGCCACCAAACCAAAATCTTCAGGCAACAAAATACGAGCTAATAAAATAGTCACAATAAAACGACTACTCCGATTAAGGATCGTTGCTAATGCAGACCATAGCGCACCATTAACTGCAGCTTTTTTAAGACTTTTTTCTGCCATCAATTTTCACAATGAAAAACACGTATTGAAGCATCTGTTGTTGCTTCTATGTCTTTGCAAGTCTCCCGTAAATAGGCTTTCAAATTTTGGGGCACGGCCTTATCTGATTCATATCGATATTTATCCAAATAAACCCACACATTCTTTGATGGAATGACTTCCATCAAATCTTCAAGAGATGTGATTAATTTGCTTCCCGTATACCAATCCACCCACTTCTCTTTATCATCTTTTGACATCTTGTCTTGATAATCTAAAGTATCGAAATTATTGAGCGTGTAATCTGCCTCTCGCCCCAAATATCTTGAAATCGCCAAAGGAATAGAGGCCACTATAACGGCATTTTTATCCATTAGTGGCTGGGTCTTCAAAACTGCTTCTCGCCAACGCGGTCGTGTAGGATCATCTTGTAAAGATTTAGAAGAATCGACTGTGGGCATCAGTACCATCACACTCATCATGCCTATCAACACCAGAGCCAAACTACGTATAGTGGGTGTCTTGAGCCTGTTCTTAATGAAGGTAACGCAATCGGCCAAAAACGGACTCAATACGAGTATGGCAAATGGCAGGAGATGCGAAACATACCTACCCTCTTTCCAGTCAAAAATAAGCGAATGTAAAAGAAATGGTATGCCAAATAAACACACGACAAATAACCCCTTCATTCGATAGCGCCAAACACCCCAACCAATAGCAAAAGGCATACACCACCAAATCCAAGCAAAATCTTGACTCCAAACATGAACATAAAACCCATAGAGATACCGTCTTGAATCAGCCCAAGAAGGAGCATAATTGATTTTTTCTAACAAGCGATCTACATTCACAAAACCTAAACTCACTGCTGCTATGCCACCTAAAATTGCAAAAATAGCGAACAATGCATGCCGACTTTTCCAGTTGGTCAAAGCCATAACAATCCAGAAGCCTAATATCGCAGGAACAATTCCCTGCATCAAAGGATGTATTTTTAAACCTAAGTAAATGAGCACTAGACACCAAAATGTTCCTAATACTTTAATTGGCCATGAATTGTGTTTACGCTCCCAACAAAAGGCGTAAGCAAAAGCAGCCCACAAATAAAGTAATTGAAATAAGCTGTACATACGACACATGCGCGAAGTATCTACTAACGTAGGAGAAACAGCCATAAGCGTTACCGCCACTAAAGCAGCCCCTTTTCCAAACCACCGCCAAGCAACTGCCATCACCAGTAACATAGACAATAATCCATAGAGAACACTCGGAATACGAGCGGATGCATCAGATTCACCAAATAGCTTAAATGAACCTGCTATGGAGAGTGTGAATGGAAAAGCCCGTGAATAATCATTCCCGGACGGTAGCTTAGGACCATTCCCCTGCAAAATCTGATCCGCTGCTAATACATGATAATATTCATCCACATGCAAACTGGGTTGTCCTAGGTGAGCCATACGCAACCAAGAACCAAAAACCAACATTGCAGCAATGCCCAGCACCCAGAACCCTGTTGTTTTTTTCATGTATTGCTCCATACTTATCCGCCTCATCCCTTTACTGCTCATCCACCACATAATCCTTAATGTCTCGAGCATGAGTAAAGATCAATAGTTCCCCCAACAAACCAATAGAGGCAATCTGCAACCCCACCACCAGCATCAATACGGCCAAAAGCAATAATGGACGATGGCCAATACCAGCACCCAACACTAACTTTTCATAAACCAAATAGGCTGAAAGCAATAAACCTATGACAAAACTGCTGACGCCAAATACACCAAAAAAATGTAGCGGACGCTTCACAAATCGCGTTAGGAAAAGTAACGATAAGAGATCGAAGCAACGACGCACATAAGAACGCACATCAAAAGCCCCTATTTCCTTTTTACCTGGCTGCTGAGGCACTTGCACCTCACACCATCGATAACCACGCCGCACTGCAAAAATGGGTAGAAATCGATACATGTCTCCATAAATCGGCAATTCCTCTAACATTTCACGCCGCAACGCACGCACACGACAATTCAAGTCATGCACTTCAATTTTAGTCATCCAGCGTGCAATCGAATTGAATGCCTCAGACGCCATAAACCCTAAACCACTTTCCTTACGCGGATATCGCCATGCGCACACTAAATCCATGCCCTCATCCATAGGAGCTATCACCTTAGGCAAATCTTCTAAGGCCACATGCAAATAAGGATCCACGGTCACAAAAATGTCACCTCGCGCAATGCGTGCCCCCACACCTAAAGCTGTTGACTCCCCCATCGCTCGCTGCAAGCGGATATACCGCACTTCACTGTGCTGTGCTTTGACCGCCTCTATTTTGCGTTGAGTATCCACACCCGTTGCATCATCAATAAACAACACTTCATAACTTTTGCCCAACGGTTCCATGACCTGCTTGAGTTTTTTGCAAATCATGTGTAGGTCTTCATAACGTGGACCTAAAGGCACAATGACCGATATATCCACTTTTTCCTGATTACTTTGCTGTGCTTGTTCCATCATTCCTCCCATAACCTATTCAGTGCGAACCATTTGATCAGGACGTGAATGCGCGGTTGCCAAACACAACTCTGCCATCATCCCTACAAATAATAAGTGCCCAGATAACCAAATACCCAACATGGCAATACCCGGAAGTACTTGCGGAATGTCGTAATGCGGACCTATATACCATTCCCAAGATTTCCAAATACACACCATAGCTGCTATAAAACAGAAAATGGCCGCTGTACCAAAAAACCGCAACGGCTTAGATGAAAATTTGATCAGGAGCGATACCGTAAACATGTCTAAAGAGACGCGCCAGGTTCGCGTTAAATTGTATTTGGTTTCGCCAAATTGGCGTGCACGATGATTCACCTTCAGTTCAGCAATGCGCGAACCGGTTAAAGTCGATAAAGCGGGAATAAAACGATGAAACTCAGCATAGAGTGGCGTTTCTTTGATATTTTTCGATCGATAGGCTTTGAGAGAACACCCATTGTCGTGAATAAACACACCTGTTAATTTGGCAATCAACCGATTAGCCACTAATGAAGGGACTTTACGGCTCCACAACTTGTCTTGTCGCTTAAAGCGCCAACCGCAGACCACATCATAGCCTTCATCGATTTTCTCGATGAGTCTTGGTATGTCAGCCGGGTCATTTTGCAGGTCTCCATCCATCGTAATGATGATGTCCCCTGCTGCCAAATCAATACCACATTTCATTGCAGGAGTTTGGCCAAAGTTACGCTTCAGTTTAATGGCTCGCACACGCACATCATGGGCCTGTAGCTCTGCTAATACTCGGTACGTTTCATCCTTACTCCCATCATCCACAAAAAGGAATTCCCATTTATGTTCAGGATTATCATTGGCAACCTTAGCCACTTCGGCATACAAACCTGGCGCACTTTCTTCCTCATTGTGCATAGGAATGACGATAGAACAAAAGTGTTTCATTTAGCGATAGCCTTTTGTTTGACTCGCTGATTCCAAAGAACCTTAACGATCACCCCGGTCGTGATTAGAAGCATGATACCAAATGCTTTCTTTAAATCTTCTGCATCCATAACTGAATTACCGATAAGTACAAAACAAAACACCCACGGAATAATGCCTAATGTCGTTGCTATTAAATATGGTAAGAAAGACACTCCGCTGCTTCCCAAAACATAATTCTGTGCATCAAAAGGAAAATTAGGGACCAAACGCAAAATCAATACCGACTTGAATCCTTTATTTTTAAGTAATGCATGAATCCCCTGACTGTGTTTATGCAGTAGCTTTTCTATAAAAGACTGTCCCAACCATTTACCAATCCCATACCCTCCTGCAGCACGAATAGTTGCACCCAACAAAGCTAAAGCCAACCCAACCCAAGGGCCATAAACCAAACCTGCAGCCAAAGCAAATACGCTTCCTGGAAAAGGCACAAAAGGTTGTCCAAATACAGCCAGAAACACCAACGGCCCTAACCAACCATATGCCAGAATCTGAGTACGAATCTGTTGTGGCTCAATAGCGCTCACTGAAAATCCCATGGACCGTATCAGGTAGACAGCCGCAACTACAGCCAAAGCAATAATCACCCATCGCTTCCAATGAATGCGTTTTACATTCTCAGTCATGTCTGTTCAATCCTTGCTTGATTAGCATCTTAAAGGGATAACAAAACTGACGCACAAAATTCCCTACCAGATCAGCCATTCCCATTCGCTGCTCTATAGGAAAAGCCGTTTCATGGGGAGTCCCCGTTTCTGGATACGATTTAGGTTCTATGTATAAGGTACCAAACATCCAGTCCCAAATTGTCAGCTTAACTCCAAAGTTCTTATCCCAATGTTTCTTCTCTACAGAATGATGGATGCGATGCACCTGTGGCGTAATGATCACAAACTTCAACCATCCCAATTCAAGCCTTAAATTTGAATGAACCACATAACCCCAACTGTGTAAAAACAACTTAAACAAAAACCACTGAGGTAACGATGCCCCAATTAAAGCCATCGGTAAATATTTGATCGGTTCTTTAAGCAAATGTTCCACTATATGAATACGGTCTTCGGTCAATGGATTCATGTCTGTTTGGCTGTGGTGAATCACATGAAAATGCCACAACATTGGAATTTTATGCCTCAAATAGTGCAACCAATATTCCATGAAATCATCAATTAAAAATCCTGTTAATACCAAAGCTACCGGATGCCAACCTGAAGACAACCCCCATTCAGTAAAAGGCAACCACCGATCATAAATCCCTTTCCACAAGGCTGTATAGGCTAACACGATAGGCCAAAATACCCACCAGTTCATCACCCCATACACATAATCCTGTTTAATCCCTAGCCGTAACATGTGTGCATATTTTTTAACTGGGAAAAAATGCTCCAGTATTAACACACCACCTGCAAATACATAGATCTCAGGATTCAACACAAATCGCAATAACGCCGCTTCGTAGCTACTCAACCATTCCATCGCTAGTCTCTAATTTCTCCGCTGATAAACCTCTTGATACAAATCTAAATACTGCCTTGCCACAGATTCTTCTGTGTTGATATTGGCTGCTAAAGCCAAACCCTCTTCATGCATACGCTGCCACAATGCTTCATCTGTATGCACCTGAATCAATTTCTCAGCCAATGCCTCAGCATTGCCTGCAGGAAATACAAAACCCGCCTGTCCTGCTGTCTCAAGTAATCCACCCATGTCCGATGCAATCACAGGGGCGCCACAAGCCATTGCCTCTATTGCCACAAAACCGAAAGTCTCAGGCCATAAAGAAGGAATCACCACAGCCGTTGCTTGTTGCAAACAAGCAATTTTATCTGCACCCTGCACAAAACCACGAAACTCAACATGCGCAGCCAAGCCTAACTGCTGCACCAAATTTTCAACTTGTTGACGATACTCACCATCACCAGCCAGCACTAACTTCAACACATGACCCTTGGCATGACACAAAGCCAACGCTTTAAGCAAAACTGCATACCCTTTCTCAGGCATAAAACGCCCTAAAAAAACAACAGAGTCCCGCTTCTGTGAACCCGCTTCATGTTGAGACAAATCAAATCCATGCGTGATCAGATTCACACGTGGTAATCGAAACTCATTTAAGGTGAATGCCGAAAAAGCCACTGTGGCATCAACACAATGGATCAACCAACGCTTTATTGGAAACGAAAAGTACTTTGTTAATGCTTTGATGACGGGTTCATCTTGCATGATGCAACCTGGACACTGCTTCCAGTGTGACCAATATTCACAACGTTCTTGTCCATTAAAAGCTGCCCCTTTGGGACATAAAGCTGCGGTACTGTGGAACATGAAAACCACTTTTTTGCTCATTGCTTTGGCTAATAATAGCCATCCATAATCAAAATAGTGCAAATGCACCACATCTGCCGATTTAAGCAATTGTCTGCGCTGTGCCCAACCTTTGGCTCCAAAAACAACACGATATGCCTTATTAGGCACGGCATCCGATTCCAGCATGCGCGTACCCACTAAAGTCACTTGTGCTCCCATCGACTGTAAATGCTCACACAAACCATCCAAATACACCTCTAATCCGCCAATCGATGGAGAGCAATTTTCAGCTACCTGCAAAATACGTAAAGCTCTAGGCTGTGGCATCTGCTTTACCCGAATGCTTTGACAATAAAGAGTTCTTGATGAACACAATATCTTCACCCTTAAGACCACCCGATACGATCAAAACAGTAAAACCCACAATCACCACAGGAACCACCTTGACCCACCACGCGAAATCTTCAAGAAAGTGATATAAAAAGCACATGCCTCCTGCTGCCAATAATGGAGAAAACACCTCTGTCATTGAAAGCTTTAACGTTATCCTTCTACTCAAACGGCCATATACAGATGCCAACACAACTGCTTCAGAGGCAATCAACGCCCAAGTACAGCCTAAATAACTCCATCGAGGGATACTCAAGCACGCCACCACCACAAACACCACAACGGCCACAGCATGCGCAGTCACATATTTTCCTTGCTGATCCATTGCCCCTAAAGAAGACCCCAAAACAATCCTCAAAGCAATCAAGACCAAAGCCAGACACATCCACTGCAGCACCTGTGCAGATGCGATAAAGTCACTACCGAAAAGAATAGTGATGATCGGCTCAGCCAATAAAGCCAAAAGCACCGCCCCTGGAATCAAGAACAAAAAGAGATAGCGTACGGCACTGTGCAAAAGCTTTTCAAACCTTACTGTCGACTCGG
>JAJDCC010000138.1 GCA_029261015.1 Candidatus Omnitrophota bacterium
GCAGTGAGTTCCGTAAATTATTGAATGAATGGCGTTTGTAGGCTGATATTAATGAAGCCTTTACTCGTTTTTCAAGGCGTTTGCCCATGCCTGATGCGTGTTTGTTTGCCGCATCAGCTTGTTTGCATCGTGAGGTAGGAGGGAATTTTGCAGAGCTTTTGGATCAGTTAGAACTGACCATAAGGAGTCGTTTTGAATTGAAACGAGAACTGCGCACGATGACTGCGGAGAGCAAATTTTCTGGATGGATTTTAGGGTTTTTACCCATGGCAGTGGGTGGAGGCTTGATGTTATTGAATCCGGAGTATTTCGAAATTCTACTGGATAATTCTGCTGGTCGCGTTTTGCTCTATGCGGCTTTGGGGATGCAGCTGCTAGGATTCTTTTTTATTCATATGCTAACCCATCCAAAGATACGCTAATGAATATGAATGCATTGATCGTCAGTATCGGGGGTTTTATTAGCGTCGCCTGTTTGGTGTGCGTCGGTTGGTTGAGTGTGTCCCGTGCCAATGATCCTTTGAGGCGTCGATTGCTTAAAGAAACAAGTGGGGTAGAGCAAAAATTGAGCTTTGCCAAACAGATGGAAAAAGGGGTTCAATCCAGCTTTAACGTAATTAAGCGTATGCTCTTTTTTGATCAGGGAATTCGTACTCCAGGATTCCGTACAGCACAGCAGAAATTTGTCTTCATTGTTTTGATTGCGACAGTTTCTTTTGCGCTATTCACTTTTTTTGTGAAAGCTTTACCAAAAGTCCCAGGATTGGGTCAGCAAGCCACTTTGTTTGGTGTGATCGCGGCTTGGATAGGTGCTTGGTTGACAGTACGCTACTGGACGCGTTATCACGCCGCCAAACGTCTGGATCAAATCAACCAGGGGTTGATTGATGTGTTGGATCTTTGGGTTTTGTGTTTGGGTGCAGGAATGAGCTTCCAAGCTGCATTGGTGCGTGTTTCTCAAGATGCGGAGTTGGTTTCGCCAGCATTGCGCGAGGAGTTCAGTCTGACCAACCACGAAATTTTGGCTGGTGCTTCACGTGACCAAGCTTTGCGTAACTTGGTAAAGCGTTGTGGTAGCCCTCCAGATTTACAAGGTTTAGTGTCTCACATTATTCAAGCCGAACGGTTGGGGAGCAGTCTGGCGAATACCTTAAAGATTTATGCGGCCTCCCTACGATTCAACAGAGCTCAGGACACGAAAGAGCTGATGCAGAAACTCCCCGTTAAGTTGGCCTTTCCCCTGATTTTTTGCATCCTACCGGCTTTATTTGTGGTTATGTTAGGCCCTGCTGTGATCCGTATGTTTGAGGTAATCCGCAGTCGCTAATCTTGCCTTTCCAAAGGCTTTCTGGTATCTTGGTCACACTTAAACAGGAGCCAGAAATATGTCCCGAAATCGGTTTTTACTTCCTACACTCACGATATCCTTAGCCTTATTTGTCACTGTGCCTTCAGCTTTTGCTGAATGGTATTGGAGTCCAAGTACAGGGTGGGTGGGTCCTTCTGGTCCGGTTAAAGAAACGCCTCAAGAACAATTTGCTTATGCTAAAGCGTTGTTTGAGGAAGGGCTATTTGAAGATGCCACAGTTGAATTCAAAAAACTGGTCAAATCGTTTGGAGCTTCAAAGGAAGCTGCCGAAGCGCAGTATTATGTCGGACGATGCGCAGAAGAAGAGCAGGCCTTTTATGATGCATTCAAAGCTTACCGTAAGACCATTCAAACTTATCCTGCTACGGAACGATTTGATGAAATCCTTTCCCGTCAGTACCGCATTGGTAATTACTTCTTAGGAGGTAACAAGCGTAAAGTGTTGGGGAAATTTAAACTACTCCCGGCGCGTGATAAGGCTATTGAGATTTTTACGGCTATCGTTGAAGATGGCCCATTCAGTGAGCAAGGGCCTTTGGCTCAATACAAATTGGGAATGGCGCACTTAGCTTTGCAGGATTATGAAGCGGCAGTCGATTCTTTAGAGCAGCTGATTGCGCGCTATCCTGAATCTCAATTGGTGGATGATGCGCGCTACCAAATTGCCTTAGCCAGTTTAAAAGGGACGTTTAAGCCTGGTTATGATCAATCAGCTACCGATGCTGCGATCAAAGAGCTTGAGGCTTTTCTCCAGATCTATCCTGAGAGTGATTTAGCTAACGAAGCAGAAAACCGGCTTACCGAATTAAAGGATCGTCGGGCAGCGCATGAGTTCCAGGTAGGTCAGTATTATGTGGATGCTGAGGAGCCAAAGGCAGCCAAAGTCTATTTTCAAACGGTGATCGATGAATATCCTACGAGTACTTGGGCTGCGCAAGCGGTTGCTGCATTACAAGCGATGAATGTCGATGAATAAGTGGTTGAAGGCTCTGTTGTGTGTGGGGTTGGTGAGCGTGTTGGGGTGTGGTTACTCGACGCGACCTGGGTTGCCTGGACGGCTTAAGACGGTTTATGTAAAACCCTTTTTGAATCACATTGATGTGACGCAGCTACCCACAAACCGGGAACGCTACCCGGTATATCGGCATAATTTAGAGGTGGATATTACGGACGAGGTGATCGATCGCTATCAGTTTAGTGGTCTGTTGCGACCTACAAGTCCGGATACTGCGGATTGTCATCTCATTGGTGAGCTTAGAGATTTTCGTCGCGATGCTTTGCGCTACGATGCTTCACAGAATGTTGAAGAGTGGCGATTGAGCCTTGTTGTGGATTTGACCTTCATCGACCAATTGACTGGCGAAATTATGTGGAAAGAAAGTGGGTTCATTGGAGATACCACCTACTTTGCGACGGGTACGCGTTCTGAGTCTGAGCAATCGGCTTTAGACCGTGCAGTAACAGATTTGGCTCGACGTATTGTTGAGCGATCCGTTGAAAATTGGTAAGAGAAAGCTAACCTCTAGTAGCGATCATGTCTGAACAACCTCCCAAAGGGATTTTCCTCTACAGCGGGGCAAATCGCCAAGCCAAGTTAGACCAAATTCAATCCATTGCGGATACCTATCAAATTGATGATTTAGATAAACATCGAATGGACATAGGTGCGATGGATGCAACCTCCTTTATGAGCTTATGTCGTTCAGAGCCTGCAGCCAGTGTGATGCGTTTGATTGTGGTGGATCAGGCAGACAAGCTGACAAAAACATGGGGTGAGATTTTAATCGCTAATGTGGATTCAATCGCAAAGAATGCATGCGTGATTTTATTGGCCGAAAAAGCCCTCAAAGCCGGTAATCCCTTAAAAGCGCTCAAAACAAAACTCAAAAAAGAAACGTTTGAATCCACAGATGACACTGCACAAAAACCTTTTGCTTTGATCGAAGCACTCAGCAAACAAGATACCGCCAAAGGGTTGTACATTTTGCACAAGCAGTTGCAAGAGGGTAAAGAACCCTTTGAAATGATTGGGCTTATAGCCTGGCAGCTTCAACGGTGGATGCATACACGGCGGCTTTTAGATGAGGGGTATAGTGGGGACCGTCTGGCTAAAGCGTTAGGTATGAGTGCTTGGCAAGTGAAGAAAGCCCAGGAAGAAGTCAGGTGGCGATCACAAGATCAGTTGCGCGGTTTGTTAGAGAAGACTTGGGATTGTGATACCGCGATGAAAACAGGGCGGGCTCAGCCACTACCTGCTATTGAGCAACTGCTGTTTGAGCTCTGTCAACGCAACTAGCTCCTCCCGCACACGCCTCCCGAAAACTGATTACCAATAGACAAAAAATAGAACCCGTATCGCTTTTGGCGCAGTGATATCGAATGTTGGTAGGGCATATAAAAGACCCGGAACGATTCCGCGCGCAGTTCCGCCAAAGGCGTCTGTTTGAGCACGGGATTGTTACGGGTCTTTTTGTAATGCGTCTAAAATTTAGTTCAAGCTATTAACTTTGAGAGAGAGACGTGATTTTGAGCGAGCAGCAGTCTTTGGGTGAACAATCTTGCGGGAAGCTGCTTGGTCATATTTCTTCACCACACGCTTCAATAAGTCGCTGGCTTCAGAAGTATTTTGCTCACGAATCAACGTAGTAAGCTGCTTAGTCAACGTCTTCAATTCCGACTTAACGGACTGATTACGTGCGTGGCGCTTCTCGTCTTTCTTCAATTGTAATAATGCCGAGTGCTTAATTGGCATTCTTTCCTCCGATCATCTACAATGGGTAAATCCTGAGCAAGAACTCTAGCATGCCCACAACAGGCTGTCAACTATGCGCAAAATAGCACGCTCGGCAGGTGTCATTTCATTATCGACTGGATTAAGCCGTATTTTAGGGCTTATCCGCGATTTACTGCTTGCCCATCTCTTTGGTACCACCATTCAGGCCCAGGCCTTTGTGGTGGCTTTTCGGCTGCCCAACCTCTTCCGTGAGCTGGTGGCAGAAGGAGCGGTGACCAGTGCATTTGTGCCCGTTTTGAGTGGGCTTAAAGCACGCAATCAGGAGACAGAATTCTGGTCTGCAGCTCGAGTCCTTTTTTGGCGTCTCAGTTTTGTGCTTCTGCTGATTGGAGGTTTAGGCGCTTGGGGGGCTCCCTGGATCGTTCAGGTGGCAGCTCCAGGCTTTCTGGAGAATCCTGAAAAATTCGAACTGACGGTACTGCTTACCCGTTGGCTCTTTCCGTTCATTATTTTGGCTGGTTGGTGGGCTTATTGTATGGGGGTGCTTAACAGTCGGCAGCGTTTTGCTTTACCAGCATTAGGGCCAGCCATTCTGAATGTTGCTGTGATCATTGCGTGTGTGCATTATGTCTCAAAAGTTCAGCCCGGAATTCTGGCCGTTGTTTGGGGTGTATTAGTCGGTGGCGTTGTTCAGATTTTGATTCAACTACCTGTCATGAGGCGTGAGGGATTTCGCTTTGGATTTCAATGGAACCATCCGGCCACAGGGGAAATGCTGCGTTTGTTTTTGCCGCGGGTTTTAGGTGCGGCTGTTTATCAGGCCAATGTCCTGATTCACACGCTATTAGCGTCGCTAGCTTTTGTCGTTGGAGAAGGGGCAGTAGCGGCACTTTATTTTGCCAATCGTTTAGTGCACTTACCGATGGCTTTGTTTGGTACCGCATTGGCGCAAGCCAGTTTGCCGTCGCTTACTGAGCAAGCCACACACAAACAGTGGGATGCCTTTGGAGAAACATTGCGCGATATGTTGCGCATTGTGGCGTGCGTGCTGTTTCCTTCAGCAGTGGGTTTGGCTGTTTTATCAGAACCCATTGTGCGACTCTTATTTCAAAGAGGCGCCTTTGATGCATACTCCACGTACGTAACCACGCAGGCATTAATTTTTTATGCAATAGGTTTGTGGGCTCCGGCTTTAGGTAAAGTGCTCACCGGTGCTTTTTATGCCATGAAAGATACACGTACTCCCGTGCGTTTGGCTGCTGAAGCGGTGGCGGTGAATGTGGTCTTGAGTGTGATTTTGATGTGGCCCATGCAAGTAGGCGGTTTGGCATTAGCTTCGAGTATTGCGGGTTTGGTGAATGTGATTCGCCTGATACTGTGTATGCAGAAGCGTTTGCAATTTCCATTGCTTAGAGGGTTGATGATTGGGTATGTTCGTGTCTTGATAGCGTCACTTTTAATGGGGGCCCTGACTTATAGTGCTTGGTACTTAGCAGGTTTATCGAGATTAGGCTTAACTGGATTAGGGCTAACGATTGTTGCTTCAACGCTGAGTTATTTGGGGATTTGTTGGATCATGAAAATTAATGAAATGCAAAGACTCGTGAGATCCTTTAGGAAGCGCTGATGTCATTAGAAGAGCAATTGTCAGACCTTCCTGATTCACCAGGTGTGTATCTGTATCGTGATGAGCAAGGAAACTTGTTGTATGTGGGGAAGGCGCTCAGTTTACGCAAGCGGGTAAAGTCTTATTTTAGAAATTCGAATCAGCTCACACCGCGCACTCAACAAATGGTCAAGCGCATCAGTTCTTTAGAAATTAAGCGCACAACGAGCGAAACAGAAGCCCTTATTCTTGAAGCTAATCTCATTAAGACGTTGCGTCCCAAGTACAATGTGGTTTTTAGGGATGATAAAAGTTATCCCATGCTCAAAATCATGAACGAACCGTTTCCGCGTTTACGCACGACGCGCCGCCGTCGCAAAGATGGGGCTAAGTACTACGGTCCTTTTCCTGAAGCGGGTCTGATGCATGCGGCTGTTGATTTTATGCGTAAAGTATTTCCGTTACGAACATGTAAGACCTTTCCTAAAACGCCTTGTTTAGAATACCATTTAGGCCAGTGTTTGGCGCCTTGTGTGGGGTTTATCGACAAAGAAGGATACAACCATATCGTTAAGGATTTAGAGAGTTTTTTGGAGGGTAAGCGGGATCGACTTTTAAAAGACCTGAATAAGCGCATGGCATCGGCCTCTAAGAAAAGGCGTTATGAAGAAGCAGCACGTTTGCGTGACCAAATCCAGGCGCTGACTTCTGTGGTAGTGGCCCAAGAAAAATCCATTCAAACAGGGCCTATGGATCAGTTGCAGGCTGTATTGAAGATGGCTGATAAACCCCGACGCATTGAGGGGTTTGATATATCGACGATATTGGGATCCTTTTCAGTTGGGTCTATGGTGGTATTTAAAGAGGGTAAGCCCTATAAAAAAGACTACCGTCGGTTTAAAATAAAAACCGTACCGGGTATTGATGATTACGCCATGATGCGTGAAGTGGTGGGGCGCCGCTATTCGGGCACGCTGGCCGAAAAATTGCCCAAGCCAGATTTAATTTTGATTGATGGAGGAAAAGGGCAATTAGCCGCAGCTCAAGAAGCTTTGGCAGAGATAGGTCAGTCGTATCCCATATTAGGCTTGGCAAAGAAGTTTGAGCATATTTTTGTGCCAGGGGCTAAAGACCCCATCATTTTATTACCCAGTTCTCCGGTTCTGCAGATGCTGCAACATTTACGAGATGAAGCGCATCGTTTTGCTATTACCTATCACCGTAATTTGCGTGGCCGAACCATGGAGAGTTCTTTGTTGCATCAAATTCCAGGAATTGGCCCTAAACGGGCGCAATTGCTATTGAAACGTTTTGGTTCTTTAACTCAAATTGCAGCGGCTGATGAAGAAGCATTGGCTGATGCTGCGGGCATGAGTGTGGCTTTGGCGCAGCAAGTATTATTAGTCCTAAAACAAAAGAGTACCTGATGTCAAATAACATACAGACAACGCCTTTTCAGGAGAAAGTTTATGCTGTGGTGAGAAAAATCCCTAAAGGTGAAACGCGTTCTTATGCGTGGGTAGCCTGTGAAATTGGGAAACCCGGAGCTGTACGTGCGGTTGGAACCGCCTTGAACAAAAATCCTTATGCACCTGAGGTGCCTTGCCACCGTGTCATTAAATCTGACGGAACTATTGGTGGTTTTGCCTATGGTGTTGAGCGTAAGCGCGAAATACTGAAACAAGAAGGTGTGATTCTTTGAGTCGATTGCATCAGAGAGTGTTTTGTCGTACAAGCCAAATGCTTTTATCCAGCATGCTACTTGCAGGCTGTCATGCTGCTCTTACACAAAAGCATGCATCTATACCTTGGATGGACACAACGTGGGTGCGTCAATACGGCGGGGCATTGACTGCCGAAGGCGATTTGATTTTGACGCGTGATGGAGGTTATTTGCACACACGTGCGACTCAAATTTTTGATGTGGGACCGCAAGGGGTATTAGTGACCAAGTTGGACCCAGCTGGTGAGCGCGAATGGCAACGCGTTTATGGTGGCGATCAAAAAGATGAAGTGCATGCAATTTTGCAAACACCTGATGATCATTATGTTTTCATTGGCGCCACACGTTCGTTTAAAGCTCAAGAGTCGGATGGTTGGGTGGTTAAGGTAGATCAGGAAGGCTACATCCTGTGGGAATTTCGTTACGGAGGTATTGGTAACGATGTGTTGCGTGATGGGGTGGTGGCAGCAGATGGAGGATTGTTATTGGTGGGTTACAGTCAGTCGCAAGGATTTGGCGAAGCCTTTGATGCATGGGTCCTTAAATTGGATGCGCAGGGTGGTGTGATCTTTCAAAAGTTGTATGGGGATTGGCAGCAAGAACGTGCTTTGGCTGTCACGCGTTCTGTGGATACAGGGTATGTGATTGCAGGCGAAAGTGCGACATTGGCCGATCCTCCCCATGATTTGGATGGATGGGTATTTAAAATTGATCATGGAGGCTACATTGAATGGGAAGTGACTCTCGGAGGAACGGCTCCTGATTCGTTTCAAGCAATCGCATCTAGTGGCCGGCGAGTTTATGCACTTGCAGGTTACACGCAATCATTTGGCGTTTTAGGTAAAGACATATGGATCGTTGAAATAGACCGACATGGGCAGGTCAACTGGCAACGTGTGTATGGAAGTTTACAAGAAGAGCAAGCTTTTGGTGTTGTGGCTACGACAACGGCAGGGTATGTTTTAGTGGGGGAGCGACGCTATAAGGATCATGCAGAAGCGGTTGCCATAAAGTTGCAATCACGAGGGCGCATTGCTTGGCAAAAACAGTTTAAGGGGGAGGGCAATGCACGGCTTTCCTCGGCCGAAGAAGATGCTGAGCGTTTCTTAGTGTTAGGGGGTAGCGGCGCAACCCAAATGGTAAAACTTAACCCGTATGGGTTTTTAAATGCTGATTGCGCGGCGTGCCGGGATGGGGATTTGGATATTGGCTATCCTACAGCAGTATCTGTGTTGAGCCGGTCGAAAGTTAAAGAGGCCCAGACTAAACGTTTTTCTACTGCCTCAAAATTTGAAAAGGTACGGACCTGGACCGGAGCTTTATGCCCTCCAACGGCCAAAGAGTTGTAAAAAAGGGGACAGTCACCTTTTTTGGCACACAGCCCTCCAAATAGCTCTTCATCCATAAGGTTATCCATGCTAAACTGCTCAAACTATGTCGTCTACACAGCCCGAATCTTTTGCAGATATGCGTTCTCGTCTCGATGCACTCCAAGCTAAATGGAGTGAACTTCGGGGGTGTCTTTGACTTAGAAGCCCTTTCAGCTCGTATCCAGGAAATGGAAGCAGTGATGGCTCAATCCGATTTCTGGTCAGACACTGAAGCTGCCAATAAGCACATCGCAACGCTCAAATCGATTAAAATACGCACGGAACCCGTTGGGGTTTTCGAAGCGGCGATTAAAGATTTGACTGAGCTTTTTGACATGACAGAAGAGAACGATGCTGAAACCATTGGTATGCTCACTGAAGAATTAGCATCACTTGAAAAACAATTTGATGCACTTGAGATCAAATCCTTATTGAGTGGTGAATTGGATAAGGAAGACGCAATCTTATCCATTCATGCAGGAGCTGGTGGCACTGAGTCTTGTGATTGGGCCCAAATGTTGTTGCGTATGATACGGCGTTGGGCAGAAGATCAGGATTACAAAGTGCAACTGATTGATTTGTTGCCGGGTGAAGAAGCAGGTGTTAAGAATGCGACTTTGCTGATTCAAGGGCCATATGCGTATGGTTATTTGCAATCTGAGCAAGGAGTGCACCGGTTGGTGCGCATCTCTCCGTTTGATTCGAATAAGCGTCGCCATACTTCCTTTGTATCAATGGACGTGATTCCAGATACAGATGAAGATGTCGATATAGAAATTGAAGAAAGTGATTTGCGTATTGATGTCTACCGGTCCAGTGGTAAAGGTGGGCAATCAGTAAATACGACTGACTCTGCAGTGCGCATTACACACATACCCACGAATACTGTGGTGCAGTGTCAAGATGAGCGGTCGCAGCTTCAAAATAAAGCAAAAGCAATGCATGTGTTGAAATCGCGTTTGGCAGAGGTAGAACGCCAGAAGCGCGAGGAAAGTTTGCAACAAACATATGAATCAAAACAAAAGATCGAATGGGGTTCGCAAATTCGCTCGTATGTGTTGCATCCTTACAATATGGTGAAAGATCATAGAACTTCAGAAGAAACAGGCAATACGCAGGCGGTATTGGACGGACGTTTGGATTCCTTTATGGGTGCTTACTTAAAGTGGAAAGCTAAAAAGAATTAAACCATGCAAAAGTATTTGAAGAAATTTTTTGGAACCTATCACGATCGCCAAAAGAAACGCCTTTGGCCAACGGTTGAACGCATCAACGCATTAGAGCCGCAGATGCAGGCCTTGAGTGACGCTGAGCTAAAAGAACAAACACAGATTTTTAAAAAGCGTATTCAAGAACATATGGCCAAAGAAAAGTTCTTAAATACATCCCAACCAGAATGGTATGACCTCAGTATGGATGAGCGTCATGCAGAACGCAAACGCCGTCAAAAGTATCAGCAAAAAATCCTCGATGAAATTTTACCTGAAGCATTTGCTGTAGTCCGTGAAGCAGGTGTTCGTGTGTTAAAGATGCGTCACTTTGATGTGCAGTTGATGGGTGGCATGGTACTACACGAAGGTCAAATCGCTGAGATGACGACCGGTGAAGGTAAGACTCTGGTCGCGACGCTTCCCGTTTATTTGAATGCGCTTACTGGACGTGGTGTGCATGTGGTCACCGTAAATGATTATTTGGCGCGACGTGATGCGCGATGGATGGGGCCTTTGTATCATTTCTTAGGGCTTTCGATCAGCGCTATCCAGGGTGTAGACCCTTCTGATCCTTCTGCCACGAAAGGGCAGTCACTCTCCTTTATTTATGACCCCACTTTTGAAGCACAAAATGATCGGTACATGCATTTGCGTACGGTGACTCGTCGAGAAGCATATCAAACCGATATCACCTATGGACAGAATAACGAATTTGGTTTTGATTACTTGCGCGACAATATGCGTTTTTCCAATGCAGAACTGACACAAGTGGAGTATTACTACTCTGTGGTCGATGAAGTGGACAGCATTTTGGTGGATGAAGCGCGAACTCCGTTGATCATTTCAGGGCCAGCTGAACAATCGACCGAATTGTATGAGCGTTTAGATAAATTGGTGCCTAAGCTTAAACCGGAAGAAGATTTTGAAATTGACGAAAAGGCACACTCGGTAGCTTTGACCGAAGAAGGGGTGTCCCATTGTGAAGAATTATTAGGTGTCGAGAATCTTTATGATGAAGCCCAAATGCGTCAGGTGCATCATATTAACCAAGCGCTACGCGCCTACCATTTGTTTAAGCGTGATGTGGATTATGTGGTCAAAGATGATGAGATTATTATTGTCGATGAGTTTACCGGGCGTTTAATGCCGGGTCGTCGCTGGAGTGATGGTCTGCATCAAGCGGTTGAGGCTAAAGAGCATGTCAAAATCCGTCAAGAAAATCAAACGCTAGCATCGGTTACTTTTCAGAACTACTTCCGCATGTATGACAAGTTAGCGGGGATGACGGGAACGGCATCTACAGAAGCGCAGGAATTTAAAGAGATTTATGATTTGGATGTGGTCTCTGTGCCGACGAATAAAGTGATGCAGCGCGAAAGTTTGCCTGATGTGGTTTTTAAAACCGAAGCGGAAAAATTTGTAGCGGTTGTGCTTGAAGTGATTGATATGCACCGCAGTGGTCGTCCGGTATTGATTGGTACCATTTCAATTGAGAAATCGGAATTGCTTTCCCGCATGTTGCAGGATACCTCGCCTTTAATTCACCGCATGTCACAACATGCCCCTAAGGCTTTGCAAGAGCTGTCCAAGGAAAACATGTCGGCAGATCTAAAGAATTCTTTTCAGCAATGGTTTGAACGTCCGCTACAGGCTAAAGAAGAAGAGATCGAACCTTTGATAAAACGGTTAGAAGCCGAAAATGCCAAATCAGCACTGTTGTACCGCACAGAAGAAATGTTTTTGGTGTTGCAAGCAATCAATACCATCAAAGGCGGATTCAAACACAGTGTTCTGAATGCAAAGTTCCACGAAAACGAAGCCCGTATCATTGCGCAAGCGGGGCGTAAAGGTGGGGTGACCATCGCCACGAATATGGCTGGGCGTGGTACCGACATTATTTTAGGCGGTAATCCACAAGCTTTAGCTGAGGATGAGGTGCGTGATTTAGAGCGTCGTAATGAAGCCGAACTCTCGGAAGCAGAGAAGGCGGATATCCTTAAAAAATATGTGGAACTGTGTGCCAAAGAGCAAAAAGAAGTGCTTGAGGCAGGAGGGTTGCATGTATTAGGTACAGAGCGGCATGAGTCGCGGCGTATTGATAATCAGTTACGAGGACGTACGGGGCGCCAGG
>JAJDCC010000139.1 GCA_029261015.1 Candidatus Omnitrophota bacterium
CCGACTTTACGCAAGATACCTGCATAACTTTCAAGGAGTGGAGCTAATTTCAAATGATTGGCCCCTAATACCGACTGATACACATCCAAGGATTGCTCAAACGCCTTAAGTGCTTTGTAGTGGAGTCCTAAATCCTGATAAATACCTGCACGGCGTTCCAATGATTCGGCCAAATGGGCCATTTGCTGTTTTTCTTCTTGAGCTGTCGATAAACCAAACGCTTCTTCTAATACTTTTAATCCTCGCTGATAATATTCTTGGGCTTGTAAAGCATCGCCTTTAGTTTGATAAAACGTACCCATCAGGATTGCCAGATTGCCTACATTAATGTGCTTGCGGCCTAAAGTCAGTTCTTGAGAAGCCAGTGCTTGCCGATACAAATCTTCTGCTTCACCTATTTTGCCTTGCTGCAATAAATGATCACCTAAATAACGTGCCAAATAAGCGACATCTACATGCTGATCGCCAAGAATGCGCGTTTTGGCATCTAGAGTCAGCTTGACCACTTGTTCAGCCTTATCCGGTTGATCATTATGTGTATAGAGATCACTGATATGAGCCATTGTGCGCACTAAAGCCGGATCTTGAATCTCACGAGGGTTTTGCTTCAGTTGCAGCGCTTGTCGATAAAAGGCATCGGCGGGTCGCACATTACCTTGAGCGGCATGCGTGTTCGCCACATTCAGTAATGTATCGGATTTATTGATGAAGCTTGTTGAAGGAGAGTCTTCCTGACTTTCAAGCACCCGCTCAAATAAAGTGCGCGCTTTCGTATAATCCCCTTGCTGTGCATAGCTTTTAGCTAGTAGGTTTTGAGAATCAATCGTTTGGTTTGAGTCTGCATCAAAGGTCCGTTGGGCCAGCCATAACATGCCCTCTCCCATTGCCGAAGCTTCCAAAACACGGCTTTGCTGCATCAGCACTTGTTGTTGTGAGCGCATTTGATTCCAAATAGGCTCTTGAGTGAGGGCCACATGCGCCCCAACCACTGCCAACACCCCTGTCATCAAACCCATCAAAAATATGCGTATTTTCATGATCTCCCTTGGCTTCGATTATTTTACACCCTCTTGTGGCCGAAACCCGATTTACTATTAATCAATCATACAAAGTCATGTAAGTACTTATATATTAATAGATTAGAAGGATTCATAATTCATTGCTAGAATAGTGTCTATGCTTTTTCACTTACGCACACTCACTCTTATTTGTGTCTTGGGAAGTGTGATGCCGATCACCTCGGCACAAACCGCTTCCTGGAAAAATGCCACCTCCCAGTTTTTAGAGTTGTGGAGCCAATCTAATTTTATTGAAGCTAATCGGTATGCAGAATCCGCTGTCAATATGGCCCGCTCTCAAGCCAACCAAAACCCCAGAGCACTCATCAGCTCCCTCAACAATTTGGCTGAAGTCCGCCGCGTGCAAGGCAAACAGGCACAAGCCCAACAGCTTTTGCAAGAAGCACGCCAAATGGCTCAGAAACACTTAGATCCGGATGACCCCATTCAGAATACGCTCACCATGAACTTAGCGCGCGTTTATGAGGCCCAAGGACTTTATGAAGAAGCAGAAATGCTTTTTAAGCAACTCCTCAACCAAGAAAACACTGATCAAGAACAGCAAGTGGAACAACTTGAAAAAGCAGCCCGTTTTCAAATGACGCAAGGCTTTCCTAATAAAGCACAACAGCTACTCGAAGAAGCGCAAGCCCTTCTTGATGTGCAAGGCAACACAAGTTCTGCAACACAAGCACGTGTATTGACTGCCTTGGCCGAACTGGCTCTGCAGAATGGCAACAATGACACCGCCCAGCAAACTTTATCACAAGTAGAAACCTTGCAATCTGAGTTAAATACTCAGCACCCCGATAAACTAGAGACGAAGAAAATCAAAGCACGTGCGTTAAAGAATATGGGAAAATCAGAAGAAGCCTACCAATTGCTCAAGGAAATTCTAGCTTCACAACAAGCCACTCTAGGCTTAACTCATGAATCTGTGGGCATGACATTAAAAGAAATCGCCGACCATTTGGCCGACGCTGCCGACCCTAAAGCTGAAAACACTTATCAGGAAGCCCTCAATATTCTTGAAGCACAGTTAGGCAAAGACCACCCACGCTACGCACAAGCCAGCTTGTCGTACGCCGAACACCTCAGTCGCCTAAATAGGCATTCAGAAGCAGAAACGATTCAGCAACAGGCACTCACATCATTGAGCCATGGAGAAAAGGCCGTTGATCCAGAGAGTTTATGGGTTAATCGCACTCTGTTTAGTCTCTCTAAAAATCTATTTGCCCAAGGCCGTACCGAAGAAGCTCTGCAAGCAGCCGACTTAGCGAGCCCGAACTTACAACTGAAGCAGAATACAGATCAATTACCCACTAGAATTGATTTTTCACTGCATAAAATTCACTTATTGCGCTCACAGCATAAGCACCTTGAAGCCAAAAAACTGCATGCGCACTTACAACAAACCACCCAAGATCTTTTCCCTACCGAGAATCCCTATAGCGATGAACTGAGACATGCTGAAGGGACATTGTTAGAAAGTGAGGGACTCTATGCTCAAGCAGAAGAGGCTTACCATGAAGCTTTTGAACAAACACCACTAAAATCTGGACACCATACTTTTGAGCACAGTGAACGTGCTATGGATATTGCCCGTACTTTAGAAAAACAAGAAAAATCTACCTTGGCAAAAGATTGGCGATTAAAAGCAACGGCCTATCAGCTTGAGGCAAGTGGAGACCCCCTCCTGAAATCAAACCCAGAAGATACGGGTTGGTCACATTTGAATGCTAAGAAGCTGAAGGTAGGAACAACAGATCCTCGTTATCAGCGCTATCATCAAATTTTAAATCTGGCATCCAAGTCACTTTCAATCAGTGGGCAATCAAAAAGTTTTGATCGATCCATAGGCTCTGCCGGAATCTTGTTTGAGCGCGCATTAGAAATCTATGAAGAGTTAGTGGGACCTGATGACCCTGAGCTCACCTTAGTACTGGACAACTATGCAGCATTTTTGCATGATATCGGTAAGCATTCTGCAGCGAAACGTTTAGAAGCACGCTCAATCAGTATTTTGGAAGGAGCTCATGTCCGACCGTAAGCGTATTTTATCCACCGTTTTAGGGATCATTGCCTTATTGATATTAGGCTTTATCGCCCGGCAAAACCATATCAAAACCGCCCGCCAAAACATCCAAGAAAATTTAAACAATACTCATTTGCAATTGCAACAATTCTGGAAACAAGAGGAAAAAAGATTAGACGGTTTGGCTAATGTGTTGGCACATCAAAGAAACATTAAAGCCATGCCTCTGGTTTCTCATATCAACTCCCAAGAACAAAGAAAGCTCTTACTCCCCATCCTTGAGCAGACAGACACGGATTTGATTGCTCTGTTCAACCAACAAGGACAGTCTTTACTTCACTACGGACAACAGAGCAACGCTCCTTTAAGTCAAACCATCCTACAATCGGATAACCCCTTATTCTTTAAACATGAGAACCAGTTTTATTTAGGGGTTAAACATCCTCTAGCTTCCGGTAACACCTACACTTTATTGATTGCCACACACATCGATAAAAATTTACTGCAAAACATTGAACAAACACTCCAACGCCCTCTTGCCCTGTATGATACGAGCAATCTTTTGCTAGCAAGTAGCTTTAAACAAGCGTTGCCTGAAACACTCATACCCCATATGCACAATACAGCCTCTTGGCAAGAGGTCCCCATTCAGCACCAAAACTATGCTCTGCTCAGCACCGAAGTTCCTTACGGGCATTGGATCACAGGCAGTCCTATGCATCAATTCCCCTCTGTTTACCATCAGGGCTATTTAGACTTGTTCATTGCTTTTATGATTTGTCTCTGTATTGCTTGGATCGTGGCTCTCAACCATACCCGTACCGGACGCCTCATTTACAAACTGACACACCCTACAGTGGATCTGAATTTTGACCCCACACACCAGTCATTAAGTTCAGAACAAGTTGAATGGCTGATTAAATTCTCCAAAGAACCTTTACTTTCTGTGGATATCCAAGGGTATATCCAACAGTGTCAGCTTCTCACCGCTAAAAAAATGGGCCTTAACCAATCGCCAATAGGCATGGAATTCTGTTTTCTCTTTCCTCAAGCCCAAGAATGGCTGAATACGCGCAAACAAAAACAATTTCAAAAGGAAGAGAGTTCTTTAGAAACACAAACGCATCAAGGAATGCCCATAAGACTGCTGCATCGATCTTTGATCATTGATTCCGGAAACTTAGTCGGGTTGCTATTTTCTATCTCAACAGAAGAACAACGACAACCTAAACAGCAAGAAATCGATACACTTCAGCAGCAAAACAAAACACTTAAAAACACGATTCAATCCTTACAAAATAACCAAAGAAGTGCTCCGCCTAAGCCTGTTTTTGAAGCTCAAACCGGAAGCATCCTTCAAGAAGTCATTGATGGGATGGTGCATGAGCTCAAAAACCCTTTAGGCATCATGAGTCAGGGTATTGACTATATACAAGATGCAGATTGCAGCCATGAACAAAGAGTTGAAGTCATGAAACTTTTACAAGATTCGATAAAGCGCATGGATGGCACTCTGATTGGACTCTTGGGCTATGCTAACCCCATTAAGATTCAACCTCACCCCACACATCTGTTACCCATCATTGAGGCTGCACTCAAAAATCTGTCCGATGAGATGGTGCTTGAGAATATCCAATTCAGCTTAGGCATTCCCCAAAACCTGCCTAAAATCTTGGCCGATGAATCCACCCTTAAAGATATGCTCCAGGCTTTATTGAAAAACGCAGCTCAAGCCATGGTCAAAGGAGGGGCTGTAGAAATCAACGCATCTATTCAAACCTTAGACCTTGCAACATCTGGTGTAGGCGCCCGTAGTACAGACTATTTCGCTGAAGGTGAAGAGGCTCTAGTTCTTGAAATCAAAGACACAGGCATTGGTATTGCTCCTGATAAAATTGATCACGTCATGCAGCCATTCTTTTCTACTAGACCCTCCGGTCAAGGGGATGGATTGGGACTGCCCATGGTGAAAAAAATCTTAGAAGCTCATCGAGGCTTGTTTCAGCTTATCAGTGAAGAAAATAAAGGCACCTGCGCCCGCATCACACTGCCACTAGCTCCTGAAAGAACGGTTAATGGAAAAGCACGTATCCTACTGATTGATGATGATGTTTCGCTCTGCCAAATGACAAAACTCAATTTAGAGCGTACAGGAAGTTATTCGGTAACCACCACTTATCTGGGACAAACAGGCGTGGATACAGCGCAAAAAAAGCCATTCGATCTTATCATTACCGATTTCAATATCCCAGACATGCAAGGCCCTGAAATCATTGAATCGATACGCAGAACAAATAACCAAGTGCCTATCCTCCTTTTTTCAATTTATCACGATGATGAAACGTTAATCGATACGGATTTGAAGCGTAAAACAGATGGGGTTATCAGCAAACCGATCAATCAACAGCAGATGATTAGAACCATTGAATCTGCATTACTGCGCAATCAAAAATCCAATGGATCAGTTTAATTGAAAGGCTTTTAAACTCTTCGCGGATTCAAATACCCAGACTTTTTCCTTAGGCAAAACATTCAGTCGTTTACGCGTGTCCTTGATCTTGGACTTCTTGTCTTTTACGTGCCGAATCATCACCGCCATGACTTGATTAGGTCGTTCCTGCGCCACTGCCACATAAATTTCAGGGTCATACTGTGTAGAATCTCCTACCAAAATGAAGCGTCGATGGGGATACTGATCCATCAGTCTCGTAATGACAGCTCGTTTGCCCGTTTGAATAGACCCACCCATCAGTTTAAGGTTTCTCAAATGCATGCTGCCATCAGGAAATCGGTATTGCTTTAAAAACTCCTGTAAATCCGGAAAAAGCTGCCAAGGACTCGCTGATAGATAATGAAACGCAGCACCTTGCTGGTGCCAACTTTGATAGATAGCAGGCATATTTTTGACGGGTTTGTATTTATCAATAAGGGCCTTCTTCACCATCATGATCTTTTTAGCCACTTGTGAATCTTTGATCGTGTCGTCGATATCTGAAATGACAGAGATCCCAGTATCGTCTAAAAGTTGTGCTCTAGCATCCACCCACTGTGCTCTTGAATCCCCAACATTGATTTGATAGTGCAACCAGTCCTGTTGCTTCGTGGGCATTGAAAATAGCCCCAATAGTGCCCCATCATCCTCGTCAATCCATACAGAGAGCTCTTGCCCATCCACCTTTACTGTGAGCTGATCAAACTCTTCTGTATCTACCAAAAACATCCCCGTACGGCGTCGCATACGGTTAGCATCTGAGGGGCCTGTGATGAAGGGAATATCTTTATCGAACACATCCCAACTCTCTTCCATCACCTCATCCATTACCTTGCGAAAAAGATAAGGCTCACGACGCTCAAATACATATAAATTAAGCGGCACCTGCCACTGACCCGTTGTAGGCTCTTGCCAGGCATTGGTCGGAAAGACAAACGCTTCGCGCTTACCTAGGCTGCTTGCATATTTGGCCGTAGCACAGCCTTGGACCAAGGTAACTGCAAGTATGGAGAGAATGAGGAATCGTATTTTGGAGAGATTAACCATCGAGGACTTCTTAATGATTATATCTGAATCACATAAATAGAAATATTGTCGTGGCCACCATTATCAAGAGCACTTTTGAGTAAGGCATCCACAGCAGCAGACGCATCTTGATGAGTCAATAAGGGTTGTAGCAAATCATTTTCTTCGACCATGCCATATAAACCATCACTACACAGCAAGAGCTGGTCCCCCTCACGCACCTTGAGTTTTTTGGTGTCTACTTTAAACTCACCCGGAAACCCCACCGCTCGCGATAAAGTGTATCGATCGATAGCATGGTCTTCGGTAAGCAACTCTAATTTTTGATCGCGTACCCGATACAACCGACAGTCTCCGACATGTGCCACCCACAACTGATCCCCATTCAAATAAGCCAATGTCAGGGTCGTTGCCATGTAATCATCGATATTTCGGTCTTTATTCTGTTCATCGACTGCCTGCTGAGCTTGCATGACAGCCGCTTTAAGCTCTGCCAAGGACTCAATCCCCTTATGCTCAGAGGTATAATCCATCACCGCCTTCACCGCATTACTGCTAGCAATTTCACCATCAGGCAGACCGCCCAGGCCATCCGCTACGGCAAAAAGCTTCTCTTTTGCAGCTTTAGACGTCTTTGGCCAATGCGCCATTGAGTCTTCTTGCTCCTCACGCACTAGGCCTTTGTGTTTTTTATAAGCAAACTGCAAACTGAAACCTCCAAAGTGTTTCTAGTCACCTATCCAGTAAAGAAGATTGTCTTCAACATTATACATCAGCGGTGTCACAGCAATATTGGGATAACGCAATCTTAACCGTTTTGCTTCAGACACCACAAAATCGATTTCGTTGCCAATTTCGTGCATGGGTGCAAAATGCAAAAAATAATCCTCGGCTTCCTGACGCCCCCAGCCTGCTTGATCACATAAACCTTGTATGAACTGCTCTTTACGGGCTATCAGATTGACCATGCCACAATTATTGTGACAAATGAGCGCAATGTGCTTAATGCCTCCCACCGCAATTGCGTAGGTCACCTTAAATTCACTGTATCTTAAATTGGCGCCACCTACTCTTAGGATAAAAGCAAAGTTGTCTGGAATCTTCATCTTTTTGCGATTATCCATGCACATCCCAATAAGCAGTTGGGGGGCATTGATGGTTGGGAAATCGACCTCTAGATTCTGATACCGAATCAGGTCACCTACCGGAGTCTTTTTAACCTCAGCAGGTATTTGGGCTTCCGATTGCATGGGTTTTAATTTTCTCATCGTTCCTCTGCTGGTTTGGGTGATAAACACGTCTACTATAACGTATATTTCATTGCACAAGTTCAACAAATTTGCTAGAGTTGCTTACTTTATTAACTAGGAGGCACCATGAAACAATTGAGTTTAGCCCTATTTTTGACTACAATCTGCGTCGCAACCCCTCAAATGGTGCAAGCAGAAGACATGCACGGCCACGATGAAGCCATGGCAGCCATGATGGCCATCGGTAGTCCTAACAAAAATCACCAACTGCTCGAAAAATTTGCAGGAGAGTGGACATACACCCTCCGGTATTGGATGGGAACAGGCACTGAACCTCAAAATATGTCTGGTACCAGCTCCAACACTCTGATTTTTGACGGCCGTTACCTCGAGCAAACCGTAACGGGTGACGCTGTTGAAGGGCACCCGGCTTTTGAAGGTCGTGGATTCACAGGCTACAACAATCTGCGAAAAGAATACGAGTCTGTTTGGCTAGACAACATGAGCACCACTTTAATGTCTGGAAGCGGGCTTTATAATGCCGAGACCAAAACACTTAATGAAAAAGGGGAATTCAGTTGTTCCATGACCCAAGAAACGCACCGGTCTTATCGTGCGGCTTGGCAGATTCAAGATGAAGACCATCACACCTACAAGAGTTACATGCGTGACAGTGAGGGTAAAGAGTACTTAGCTATGGAAATTAAATACACGCGCGCACAATAACTGAATAGTGATCCTAAATTAGGCAGTCACTTCTGGTGGCTGCCTTTTTTAATTCTCAAATAACTGCGTGCGCTGACTCTTTTCACGAATAGCCTGTTCACTGACCAACTCATCGGTCAGCCTTTGCCAATCAACCAGCAACTTATGCAACTGCACTTCGTGCGAAATCATGTTAAACCGATTATTATCTACCCCGTTAACTGCCTGAATGTAATCATTCAATGTCACTTTTCCATATGTGTAGTTTTGGCTCTCATCTTTGAGAACTGCTTGGGAGAGATCGATTTTTTCTTTAGCAATGGCTGCCAATCGACGCTCACGTTGAATTTCTTGATAGAGATTGTGCAATAGTGTGTAGAGTCGGTAGTGTGTATTCTTCACATTCAGCTTTGTTTTTGTGTCTTCAATTTGTGCAATTTTGTGCTCAGCCCGCTCGACATGATCAAACAGAGGCCATTCCCCACTGATACCAAGAAAAAACATCCCTTCGCCTGCCTCAATCCCATAGTCAACGCCTATTCGCTCATAACCGACCAACAGTTGAATGGAAGGAAGTAGTTCATCCGCTTCACGAGATACCTCTATGCCGCTTTTTTCTTCTAAGAGGTTTAAGATTGCATAGGTCCTACTGTTTTGTTTGAACGCGCCAAATAGGGTGTCAAATTCTGGCAAAGATTCTTCAAGCAATTCAGGCGCCATTGGCACCAAAGCCTTTTCACCTGTATAGCGTATTGCGGTACTGATGGTTATCAGCCGATTTTTATACTCTTGTTCTTGCTGCACTAAAGCTTCTTTCTTGGCGAGTACCTGTAATGTCGTTTTATTCACATCAATAGGGAGTGCAATATTACTTTTTTCTCGATCCCGCATATTATTCAGCAATTTTTGATTTTCCAAAAAGGAAGACTTGGCAATTTCCAGGCTTTCATACGCCTCATACCAATCCAGATAGGCCAACATGAGCGTGCCTAGATAATCTTCGTAAGCTTCATATATCTGATAGCGCGCGACAGCTGTTTCTAATCCAATGATTTTCTTATACAGCCGCGTATTATGCCCAAAGGCATTCTGGGCAATATCTTGTGCCAAAGTAAAACTCATAGAAGAAGAACTATCTGTTGATGTGGAGCGTGGGCTGACTTCATACTCTGCATCGAGCTCTGTACCTAGAAGAGGGAAATGCTTGCTTAAACCCACTAAAGTTTGCGGGTCTTCTCTGTCCTGCTCAAAGAAAAACTCCATCTGCTCTGTGACAGATAGCACCAAATCACGTGCCGGTAACTTTAAGTCTTCTTGATAGCGCAAACTCAACTCGCTCACAAGAATCTCACTGAATTCTGTATCCTGTTGTGTCGCTAGCCCAATAAACTCTTTTAAACTCAGTTCACGCACAGCAGGCTGTGGGGTTTCTCCTTCTTGCGCCCCAACACCTATCACTGCTGTGATGCTCAGCAATAGCACACCCGCCCCCTGTAACAGCGGTTTTAGTTTAAGCATGGGCAACTCCAGAAAATTTTCGGTGCAATAGAATACGGATCTCTTGGCCCAAACTGTACACACAAGGAATCAGAATTAAAGTAATGATTGTGCCAAACACCATTCCCCACGATAGTGCTAACATCATATCTGCCAGCATGGCATCATAACCCGCTATGCCATATGCGGTCGGCAAAACACCGACTACCGTGGTCACCGTAGTCAAGAGCACAGCCCTCAACCGCGTCTTAGCAATCGCTGCAATTTGATTTGTCGTCTCTTTAATAGAGTCGACGATTTTAAGCTCAGACTCCAGTTTAACCAGCATCACAATAGAGTCATTAATCACCACCCCTGCCAAACCTAAAGCCCCGACTACGGCATAAAACCCAAATACGGTTTTTCCATGTAAGTAGAAAGCTAATATGACCCCAACAACCCCAAAGGGAATGGCCAGCATAATGACTAAAGGTTTCCACATTGAATTGAACAATATGGCTAAGATAGCAAAAATAAACAGCGTTGCCATAACGACTGCATTCATAAGATTTTGCTTCGATTCACGTGTATCAAAGACCTCTCCCCCAAATGAAATACGCGTACTGGGATATTCACTGAGCACCTTAGGGAAAACCTCTGCCTCGAGGTAGTCGGCTATGTTTAAGGGGGTTTTCTTGCTTCCCACCTTGATATCTGCATCAATGATTGTAGTGCGCTTTAGGTCTCTCCGAGCTATCACATTAGGAGAAGTCACTTCCTCCATCGTCACAATTTCTTTTAAGGGCACTAAGTAATTATTCCTATTCTCCACAGGAATCTGAAGGACTTTTTCAATTTCATCTTTTGCTGACTCGACTGTACTTAATCGAACCCTCACCTCTTCGTCTCCATTAGAGAATTCATAAAGCACCGTCCCTTCTAGAGCCGCACGAAAGGTAGAAGAAATATCCCCTGGGCTTATCGCCAAGCGCTTCACTTTTTCACGGTTAATATTCATTCGGTATTCAGGCACACGATGACCTTCGTCAATCTCTATTCCTTTCAGCTCAGGGATCTCACGCATTTGCTCAGCCACAGCCACAGCCACTTCATGCCTAATCGTATCGTTATTTTCTTGGATGATCACCTCAATAGGACTGCCTGAATCTTGACCCCAACGACTTTTGGCAAAAGTCAGCTTTTCAAAACCCTCCAGCGTGTCAAATTTTGCTTTAAATTCTTCAATGAGTTGATCCGCAGATTTTTTGCGCTGCTCTTTAGCCACAATTTCGATAGTCGTACGGAAACGGTTATCCTGAACAGCACCGCCACGTCGACTGCGTGCTATTTGTGTCCGAAACGCAACAACTTCCTGCCCCAAATAAGGTATGACCAATTCTTCAACTTCACGCACTTTCTCTGCTGTTTCATACCGCGTGAAACCTTGTGGGGTTTCTCCAGACAAAACAATGTCTCGTGTTTCTTCATCAGGAAACATCACGTATTTCATTTTTGAGGTTACCAGCCATCCCGATGCGCCCAATAAGACCACCAACACCCCGAAAACAATCCATTTTGCTGGCAATAATTTATTCAACACGCTTTCATATTTATCTTCAACCTGATCAAACCAATGAGTATGCTTTTGGCCTGCCGTTTGGTGTTTTGCTGAACTGGAAAATCGTTTCATAAAAGGCAATTCTAAATCCATATGTCCGGGCAAAATGAATATGGATTCAATGAGGCTAGCTAATAGCATGAGGAAAATAATGGGAGGAATGAATGCAATCAACTTACCAAAGCGTCCATCAAAGAAAAATAAGGGAACAAAAGCCACACAGGTCGTTGTCACACTAGCGATGATAGGCAACATCACAAAGGAAGTCCCTTTGACAATCGCCTGAGACTTTTCCATGCCTTGATGAATCAGTCTTGTGATATTTTCAACAACCACAATCGCATCATCCACCACAATTCCCATAACGATAATCACCGCGGCTAAAGTTGTGCCATTAATCGTATGGCCCATCAATGAACCAAAAATAATGGTAAAACAAAGAGAAAATGGGATTCCCATCGCCACCCAAATACCTGAGCGCTTGCTCAGAAAAATAAATAGCGTGATGAGGATTAAAACAAATCCAATAGCCCCATTACTTGCAATGAGTTTTAGTCTGTTCCTCACATCAAATGACTCATCATCCAACAAAACAATATCAACCGGGCTAGAGGCCAAATTATTCTTTTTAAAACGATCTACAGCTACCGTGACCGCTTTCATAGCATCTAAAATACCCACACTGCCGGCTTTAACGACGTTAAACATGACCGCCTCATGCCCATTCACCTTATAAATAGTCTCATTTTTTTCATAACCACTTTCAACCTCAGCCACTTCCCCTAACCGAATGACATTCCCTTCAAAACCTCCTTGAATAATAAAATCCTGAAGCTTTTCGGGCGTATTCAGTTCAGACAATAAGGTGACTTTAGGTTCGCGCGCCGCCTCTAAAGTACCGGCGGGTTGTCGCACATGATTTTCTCGTATTTCTCGCATCACGGTATTGAAAGGAATTTCAAACTGAGAGAGGCGTTCTGGATAGGCTTTGATTTGGATTTCTTCTTGCAAATAACCGCTTCGATTCACACTGTCTACAGAAGATAACCCCATCAACTGATTCTCAAGTGCAAACGCATACTTCTGTAATTCACGGCGTGTCTGTGGTGTAAGGATAGGGGCTTGTTTATGAATGAGAGCGATATCTAGGATCGCTTTTTTGTTGGTGCGAAAAACGCGCACATTAGGGTCATCGATCACATCATCCGGCAGGGATACATCTAATACTTCGTTACGAATTTCGGCAATCACTTCATCTAAATTAGGTAAATCAGGGTCCAGTTCTACGGAGATATTCGCCTGGCCAACACTGGAACTGCTGGTTACTCGAAAAACCCCATCCAAACTGCGTATTTCTTCTTCAATCGGGCGTGTCACGAAATACTCGACATCACTGGCAGGAGCCCCTGGATAGCGTGCAGAAATGCGTACGGTATCAAAAACAATGGAAGGCATTTCTTCTTTGTTGGTCGTCTGCCAACTGAAAGCGCCACCGATTAGAACTCCCACAAAAAGGAGGTTAGCTAATAAGTGGCGTTTTGCAAAATACGCGATTAATTGATCAAACATACAATAACTTTCGAGTCATTGAACCCCTTCACTGGACTGCACCGCTACCTGTTAGACGCCTCAAAAAAGGGAAAGTGTCGATAGAGCCTTTTTATAATGATTTCAGGGCTTCTAGGATGGCTTCCGGCTGAGCCCGGACCTTATAATCTTCATTGGCATAAGCAAAAACGATGATCCCTTCCTGATTGATGACATACGTCGCCGCCTGAGCAATGATGTGATCGGTGCGACCTGAGTGCCCTTCCAAATCGATGGAGTAGCTTTCTTTGTACTTTTTGGCCATATCTTCTGGCACTTGGTAAACAACCCCATAAGCCTTAAGGATATCGGCCTGGGAATCCGTAATGACTTCAAACTCCAAATGTCCTTTGGCAACCGTTTCGGCCGCCTTATCGGCTTTATCGACACTGATGGCTATCAGCGTAGCCCCCTGCTCTTCAAAAGTCTCCAAGCTGTCCTGCAATTGCTTTAAGTGCAGGTTGCAATAGGGAC
>JAJDCC010000140.1 GCA_029261015.1 Candidatus Omnitrophota bacterium
TTCTTTGGCATGGCATCGGTAGACCCTGAGGATCAAAGAAGAGGTATTCTGAACAATATCCTGACATCGGCTTTGTTTGCTGCGTTGTATACCATTGCAAACTTAGGAGGTGCGGTTCTATTTGAAACGGTGCATCGTAAGCCTAGGAATGCAACTGAGCAGACGTCTCAAATGAGTAGGCGAGAGAAAATCATTTTCTTATTAGAAAATGCTGTTGCCATGGGGACTAATCTGGTCGTAGACCTTGCTGTTGGCGGTGTGGTGATTTTTGCTCTAGGTTTGGTCTCCTCGCCAGTGGTCGTTGGAATTACGGCTGTGGGTGTGGTCGTCACTTCGATTGCCTCCTCTATGCTTGGTGTGCGTCAATATGGCACTGTTGGATTTGTGGCAGATAGTTTGGCATTCCGTCTTTTCAGTATTCCTGTGGGAATAGTTGCACTGATTTACAAGGGCATCACGCGAGTCTTTAAGACCGATCCAAAGACTAAACCTCAATTGATGGACTGGGTCAATTTTGCGCTGAACAATGTTTTAGATTTTGCGCTGGTTCTACTTGTGGTTCCAGCTTTGGGAATAGGTTTAGACACACAACTCCTCAGTATGCTGTTGGGTGTGCGTCTGTTGTTGAGTGGCTTTGCTTTAGGCCGAGCCTCTACCCAGGAGGGTTGGAAAGCAAGCAAACGACTATTTAGAGACTCGTTTACTTTTACAGTATTGTGGACTCCGTTGCGGTTCTTAAAATTCATGTTCTGGAATCCGTTGGGTATTCATCCAGGCCAAAATATGTTCCGACTCACAGTGGGTAATGTGTTCATCGATATGGTTACAGCTTCGTTGGCAACGTTCATCTTCATGACGCTCAACCCATTTGCGATTGTCTTACCAGTGGCCGTATTGGGTTGGTTTATGAACTTCTACTTATTGCGTATTTTCGTGCAATTGAATGTTTATGACCTTGTGGTCCGTATCTTTGGTCCACGTAAGATCCCGAAGCACATGGCCTTTGCAGAATTAGATGAGAATGGAAATATTGTCGGCTATGCATTCCCAACTCCAGAACACTTAGAGCGATTGGTTCTTGAAACAGTCAGCGGCAGTCTGCAAAAGCAATCGGCTTGGAAGATTACTGCCACACAAATTGAGCAAGATACTCAGTTGCAGGATCTCGTACAAGCGATAGGTCAGATCCCTGTGCATGCTTTAGAAGATACTGAAACGGATGATGTTAATGTGCGAGATGCTCAAGCAATAGAGTTGATTCAGCAAATTTTGCAGCATCACACTGATGTGTTGGCTACATATAGCCAGCAGGCATTGATCGGGAATGAAGCATTTGTGAAAGCTTTGATCAAAGATTTGAAGAAGCAGGAGTTCAGCCGTGAAGAAGCGGATCGCTTAAACCGAACGCCAAACTCTGTTGTTACGATGCCTATCTACATCGGTGGTGTGAATAAAAAATTGAAGGGAGATGCATTGCGTGAGGCGATTGAAGGTAAACGTCTAGAAGTGCGTGAAGCCATGCGTTCCTTAGCCAAGAGTTTGGAGAGAGATAGCAAAGGCCGCGATAATAGCAACGTTCGTGGTATGTTCTTGCTCAACACGCCTAACTACGACATTCCTGAATTCTGGGAAATGGTTGCCGAAGAAGCTCAGCGTTATTGGGATACCGATACGTATCCTGATGCTCCTGGTAGAGATCGTTTTGTGATTCCAACCCGCGAAGCCTTAATCAAACCGTTTGTTTACTGGATGTTGATGTTTAAGGTTACTCGCAATATGACTAGCTTCCGTGAATGGTTTGCTCAGTCCGTGGGGGCACACCATTTGGGTGATGAAGCGTATCAACAGGTGCAGCAATTATTTGAAGAATATCGGTTAGCCAAGTACGCCAAATTAGATTACTCAAAGCACACTGGAGATATTGTTGAACAGGAGCGTTTGTCGGAATTAGCAGAACAAAAGAGTGAGCTTGAGGAAAAACTTAAGGATTTGAGGAATCAACTAGATGAAGCAGACAATATTCAGAAACGTATTACAGGTTATGAATATGTGTTGAATACCGAATTACCCGAGCGTTTGGAAGAATTAGAAGAACAGATAGCTAGGTTGCAGGAGGTTAACGCTGTAACATTTGCAGGGCGTATTGCAGAACTGCAGGAAGAGCAGCGTGAAATACAAGAGAGGATGCAGGATTTGCCGGTGCTCATCCAAGATCTACAGCAAAATAGGGCGAATCCAAGAGAACTCAGAGATCATAAAAAACAACTCAGGACAGAACTTGAAGTGACGTTAGTTGCTCTTGAAGCTGTGAGAAAAGAATTAGACCCAATAGATGAGGCCTTGAGGGCGGCCAATTTGCATCCGATTGAGGCCCAACTCAAAGCTATTTTGCCTGAGACACAAACAGTAGAGGTTGAAGGTCAGACTGTTGAGTATAAGCCTCATGAGGATCTGGAATATATTCTGGAAGAGCACTATGACAAGCTCGCTCTATTGTTGAAGAAAGGCTCTGACCGTTTCTTAGACGGTGTGTTGGGTGATAATGGTATGGTTATGGCCTTTGATGATGAAGGACTCCAAGATACTGTTAATAGTGGCCGTTACCCGGGCGATTTAGCCGCACGAACTGAAGAACGTGATGCGCGTATTTCAGGGTTTGAGCCATATTCCACTGATTCAGATAAGTTAAAGCAAACTCTCTTAGACGAGATGTTTGATGGACGTGCTGAGACTGATCTTCATCCTTGGGAGGTGGCTCGCTTAAAGGTAGCGATGGATCAGGTGCAAAATGTGACAGCCTCACGAGTCGGTTTATGGACTACCACTGATGGTGACAACTCGTTGTTAGCTGACGGACACCCTGAGTTATTTGCCGCTGCGATGCATGCTGATAACCGTGCTGAATTTGATCCGGTTACAGGTAATGCCATTAAAGGGTATGTGGTGTTTCAGCCACGTATTCTCTTTAAGAACATGCATGATTCTCTCTTTGCTTTCTTGCATGGTGATGCCCAGGTCATTTTGTGGCCGATGCAAGAAGGTTTGCAGTGGTTCTTGGGTCGCATCCGTGCTTTTGGTAAATTTACCGAAGAGCCATACAACTATGATCGTGGTTACTTAGAGCGTCGTCCGGGTAGGCCGTTGGGTATTTATATGGACACCGTGCTGCATATGGCCAACATCATTGGCATTAATGATCCTCGTGTGTTGCCGAGTGAAGATGGTGTGCACTCTAAGTTGCAACCAGTGGCCCTAGAATCGGATGCGGTTATTTTGGAATCTTTCCCAACAACCTTCATGGAGTTTGCCGGGCGTGCAGTGAAATGGCTTGCTAAATTCGACATGCCGGATGTGGATGAAAGAGATCGTAATGCCGGTGCGTTTGACTATATGACCAAGATGTTTAACCAATTAGTGATTCGTGGTTTGTTGTCAGAGTTTGTTTGGTTGATTAGCTTGGTTTTTGGGTATTTTGCTATCAGTAATCCAGGTGTTGCTGAGGTGATTCTGGCGCCATTGGGTGAAACGATCTTCCTCAGTGTCGTGTTCTTACTGTTGCGTATGAAGGTCACTTCGCCTATTTTTGACTATTTCAAGATTGGTCAGAATCAACGAAGCATGACGCCTAAGCAGCGGTGGACCTATCGTCTGGCATTTGCAGGTTTTACGGTTTCGATGGTGATTTTGGTGCAGTTTATTTTGCCAATGGTTGCTACCCTTCCATTTATCGGTTTGACGGCTGGGCAGCTGTTTCTCTTGGGTATTTTACTGGCAGTGCCGCGGAGTGTCTTTGAATACGGTGCCTCGTATCTGTTCTATCTTCCACAGTTGTGGATGAAGATTCCTATTCTTGGAAGTGGTATCAGTATGCTCCGTAAGCGTAATTTGCATGGTAAACTTCCGGACTGGAATGTGATGGAATTGACTGCTGAAACCTTGCCGTTTAAAGAATATTTAGGGGCTTTCCGTGTTCCATTCACAGTGGGTTACTTAACGTTCAGCATCTATATGCTAAACGGTTTGATGGGAGTACCGATAGCCGGGGTTCTACTCATCAATCTAATCGTTGGATTGTGGGCTGGACCGTGGACGTTGCGTCGTGGTGTGGCCATGGACACTTATTTCAACAAACGTGCGCGTGCTAAAGATTGGTTCCTGCTGGTCACTGATCCTCAATTTGAAGGTGACAAAGGCACATTAAACAATGCTAAGGGCTATGAGGATCCGTTTATGGTAGATCCGAGTAAGGATAGCTATTTCATGCAGTTTGCAAAGATTGGTGCACTGTGGATCAGATCTGCTTGGCGTACGGTGCGTTATGCGCATGCCTTTTTCCTATTCCCGAATTTGAAGAAGTTACGATCACCAGATAAATATGACGCTTATCAGTTAGAATTCCGCACCTTCTTTGAAGGGCTCACGGCTGTATTAACAGTAGGTGTGTTGACTCTGAGTTTCTTAAACCCAGGAACCGTGCATATTTTAACGGCAACCTTAGACAGTCAATGGGCATTACGTGCATTGCCAATTCTCTTAGCTTTCTTCACAGGGCCTTTTGTTGCCTATTTGGTGAGTGTTGTTCCCACCTCACCGCCTACAGTTGTTGCTAAAGAAGGTGAGACGGTGCGGGCTTTGGCGGAACGTGTTTTAATGGCAGAGATTCAGTTTGCATTGGTTGAGCAGTTACGCACATTGAATCCAGGCTTGCCTCGTTACGCCGATCAACCCATCAATCGACGTCGAGATGTCGAGTTAGTCGTAGACTGGGGGCGAACTCAAAATATTACGGTTCCAGCGGGTATGAATATGGAGGAGTTTGTCGATCAGTATTTGATGCCGCAATATGTTGGAGAAGGTCTCAGTGAAGCAGCTATCAGAGGTAAGGCTGCAGATATCTTGCGTTATGATGAAAATAAATTCGTCAACAAGCAATTAGCGTATGAGGAGAAAGAACTCAGTGCGGATGAACAGTTTAGTTTGAAGCTTAATTTTGTGATTGCAAATAACAATAGAAAGATTCGTGTTGGCGATCCAGAACCCAATTTAATGCCACGGTGGATTCCTTTTGTTGGCGGTATGTCTAGAACTCAATTTGCAGCGATTTTCTTGGGTACCTCGATCACGATAGTGGCGTTTATGGCTATGCCTGTGCTGCTTGAGATTCCAGGTTTAGATACTATTGTGATGCCAATCTTTACTGGGGATGGTATTTCCTCTGGATTTTTATCCATCATGACTGACGGACTTCGAACGAAGTGGATGTTTGCCATGCTGCACACCATGTCGATATCTGCTGGAATAGTTTTGGGTACAGCGGGTATTGTGGCGCTTGTGTTCCTTACAGCTCAAGGTTGGTGGAAGCAGTGGCGAGAATCCGTAAATAAAAGAGCTGATCGAAGGGCTTCGGAGACACATGATGCTGGTAGCACATTACCCTTGTTGCTGTTTAGAAATGTGCTGTTAGGCACATTGATATCAGTTGTTGGCTCTGTTGCAATGAGCAGTTTCTTTGCCAATATTGACTTGATCTCAGCAGTTGGGAGTTTAATCGGCGTTGTGCTAGCCGTAATTGTACATGAAGGTATGCATGTATGGTCGGTCTGGAGGAGAACGGGACGGTTGCCGCATCTGTTCATTGGAAAAACATTCCGTCAGTCGCAGGTTGGTGACATGCACATTGGTTTGCGTGCGCACGGCTATGCATCGCGATTTGATTTGCTTTCTGGGATAGGGTCGGGTTGGATTGCATTACCACTATTGGCTGCGGCTTTAGTATTGCCGGCTGCGAGTTCGTTGTTGCTAGGTACGGCGTTGAGTTTTATTGCCATCAACGCGTTGAGTATTGTTTGGGGCGATGGATTTATGTTGCGTACCTTTACTGCTGATCAAACTGCTGAACGTATTGAAATGATTTTGAGTTCAGATTATGAGGGACCGCTGGAATTTGCGAGTGCATTTGAGTGGCAGTGGCCAGTGATACTGGATTACCTGAAAAATGATCCGCGATTGTCTGAGCGCATAAATGCCCGCATTGCGTTAATTGAAGCTCTTAAAATATTCGATACCCCAGAGGTAGTACAGTATCTTAGAGGTTTGACAGACGACTCGAATATTCAATCAATTAATGAATCTTTAACGTCGATAACATGGATTCCTTTTACTTCGGTAGATTTGAAGGAACAAATATCCTGGCTCAGAATTCACGCTGATCCACAAGTTATCGATGCTGCTCACCAAGCACTGGATCTTATTCGTGATATTAATTCTTCTCTGGTTGATTCTGTATTGGATGAAGTGGTTGAGGTTCGGAGAAGTGATGAATTGTTAGTTTATGTGTTAGGTAATCCGGGTTTTTCTGATTCTCAAAAGCTGGAATTAATTCAAACGCTATCACAGCATACAGATTTAAGTTTTGTTCTATCTGCATTGGCCGAGGGTGTCCTTAGTAACAAACTTGAAGTGTCCGATATGGCATACTTCGTTTTAAGTGAAGTGGATAGTCAGTTGGGTGAGAACGTTAGGGAAGAACTTCGTAAGCGTGTTCTTCAACAGGTTAGAGATCTGGTAATCAAACACAATAGACAGAATAGTTCTACTGGTTTAGTGGCTGATATGAAGCAATTAGGTCAAATACCCAATGGATTACTTATACCTATTTTGATAGAGCAATTGGCAGATATTCCATACGAGTTTGAGCATGTGACTACGTGGACAGAAGAAACTATCGTTGGATATAAATGGGGAATTCATGAATATGATGATGTTGAGCTAAGTAAAACAACAATTAAGAAGAATCAATTGCGATATGAGCTCGACAACCTACTCAAGAATAGAGGAATAGACGCTTCCGCCATCGCCCAAGGCACCTACGCCCACAGTGGCGAGGGCAGCGTGAATGAAGCCATCCGCGACACCATGGCCGCAGGACACTACGTTAGCATTCAATGGAATGGTTCTGAGTTTGCGCGCACTGATGAAAACGATGAGAATTTGACGAATGCCGGTCAGTTACAGGTAGCCGCATTGATTGAGTCGCTGAATATTGCAGCTGATACCTACGCTGATGATTCGAATGCATTACAAATGCTGCAAACCACAACACACCAGTTCTTATTACCCAATGGTGGCGATGCAACCCGTGCGTCTCCAGTGCTGCACATCGACAACGAAAACACCTACCTCTTAGGGCATGGTGGCACCTATGGTCAAACCGGACAGTTTGCCTACCAGTCTTATGGTTTGTACGCTCTGTTGTTAGAGGCATTGACTGAGGCACGCGAATGGGAGGATCAACAGTCTATCGAGGAAATTGAGCGCGCAATTGCATTGACCTTGCGTCATGAAGCCGAGCATGCATTCAATAAAGCTAATGGTTTGCTGGATGAAGAAGACCATGATGAAGTTGCCTACATCTTAGCGGGTATCAACCGCCACGTGCGTCTGGCCCGCGAAGCATTACCAGAGACTCAAGATTTGATCAATGATGAGGACTACGCTGAGCGTATGAATCGCACCACAAATGTGACCTACGCTGACCGTATGCTTCACAAGCGCCGCGTGAACCGCCAATTGGATTCCATCACTTCGGGCGATTACAGTTACTACACCAATCGCACAGTCGACAATGTACAAAATAAGAATGTGGTTGAGAATATTGCAGAATATGAAGCTCAGTTGGCTGTCCTTACCAATGACTGGAATAGCCTTAGCGATTTGGAACGTGCGTCTGTTCAAATGGCCGTCGATTACCACGATCTTGGATTCCAGGAACTTTTTGAAGGTGGCGACCACGGTACCTTAGATCACGAAGCTCGCGGTGTGGTGCGCGCAGGCAACATTATGGCTCGCAACAATGTCGATGTTGACCAACAGGCTGTCATCAAAGCCATTATTGCCACACACTCGCACATGGGCTATATGTTCATGGGCGAAATTTCACCAGCGACTTACTTATCTCTATTAGAAGAGGCGGTAGCTACAGCCAATGCCGTAGCAGGTGCTGAAGTGTTGACCGTGGCTTCCTTACTCAAGATGCAGAGAATTGTGCACACAGCCGATTTAGCGGGTGTACGTGAGAACAACATTACTGCATTAGACCGTTTGGAGAAGATTGTGGCGCTAAGGGAACCAACGCCTGAAGCCATTGAAAGTATTCTCTACGGTAAGACACCTTATGCAGAAGCTCGCTTAGCTAATTTCCGCGCGAGTGGCGGTGAAGCCTTGTCATCACGTGATCGTCGCAAGTTGATGACTACGCTACGCGATAATTTCAATGATCAGGCAGAAATCTTGTTCCAGGTTTGGGGTACGGACTTGCAGATGTTGGTTTATGTATCAGCGTTAGGTCAGCACATGAGTGATGAAACCTTTGCTGAGTTCAGTAAATGGATGGCACAAACCACATTGGCGAATCGTGGTGCTGATAAATCAATCATGATCATCAGTGATTTGGAGAGTCGCTTTGCACTGAAGGGTGATCGCACGCCAGCTTACCAAGAAGCGGTTGAAGCAATTGAAGCCTGGATTGCGCGAGTCAGTGATGCGGCTAAGCAGTCTACTGAAGACGTGGAGCAACAGCTTGCGGATGAGCTAGCCGCCGCTAAGTCTGCTACAGACGGTCGAGGCGATATCAACGGCATTCCCGTGATCTTTGAGCAAGGCCCAGCAGTGGATTATGTGCGCATCGACTTCACCACTTTGGTTAACCGCATGAATGGTGTTCAAGATGACACCGACAGTGATGCGCCGGTTGTCGTGGATGAGGTTCAAGCAACACCTGATGAAGGTGCCGTCGCTCAAGACAGTACACCAGAAGCTAGTACCGATGATTCAGAGGCAACGTCATTCTTCAGCTTAATGGGCCCAACGATTGCATGGATGGCCAGCATAGCCACATTATTAATGAGTGGTGAAGTGGCCACACAGATTTTGCCGGGCGTAGGTGGCACAGTGATTGGTATTGGTGGTGTGGTGGTTTCTTATGTGGCCGTCAATGTATTCACGAGTTTGATGCGTTCGCGCGCGCCACAGAATGCAGGTGAGCGTATGACACAAGATATGCTTACAGCTGCTGGGCGCAGTCTGGAAGTCTTGGCTTGTGCTTCTTGTGTGACGCAAAGAATGACGGCTAAGAATGAAGTGGATATGAGCCAGTGGGCGCGTATGGTGGCTAGTGGGGGAGTGATGGCAGCAGCTGTTGCCTTTGGTGCCACTAGCGGCACGACTTTAGTTGTCTTTGCCTTAGCAGCTATGGTTCAAGCGGGGTTGTTTGATGCGATTCCACAAGCCATTCGCAATCGTCGCAATCGTTATCCAGAAGATGCTGTGCCTACGGGGCCGACGCCTTCATTAGAGCCGATTAATATGAACCCATCAGTGTTGGAGACACACGCGGCATTGCAGCCAGAAGATACAGGTGAGTCAATACCACAGGTCTATGCAAGTGCACACAGAGGACTTGATCCACCGGCGTATCTCAGATATAGAGCTCTTAACGGGGCTGAGCAACAGCAGTCGAGAAAATCGGCTGCTGTTTTTGTTTCAAATAAGATTTTAAAACATTTTTCTAAACTGTTAAAGGTAGCGCTACCTCGAAATTGGACGCAACCTCAATCAGGGACCTATTATTACTCCAGTTTGCCAGGACTGGGTCTTGTGGTTTTATCCCTCATCACTCTGGCACGCATTGCTTTGAGTACACAAAGGCCTGCATTACCCCAATTTGACAATGAAGAAG
>JAJDCC010000015.1 GCA_029261015.1 Candidatus Omnitrophota bacterium
ACCGGCAAACCAACCATGGTTTTGTCCTTCAACCCCCGTCTGAGCAGTCCCTGTTTTGCCTGCAATCGAAATGAATTCACTCTTAGCAAAAATCCCCGTACCCTCTGGGTGAGCGACCACATCGGCCATACCTGCCCTTACCGTATTCAATACTTCAGGAGACCACCCTAATCGATACCGACCTGGTTCGTCTAAATTTTGCCCATTAACGGACCTTGCCACCCAAGGCTGCAACACCCAACCGCCATTAGCAAACAAACTCACAGATAATGCCATCTGAAGTGGAGTTACCAAAAAAGGTCCCTGACCGATAGATAATAACGCCACTTCACCTCCAGAAACACGCCGACTGGGTAAATGCCCATCACGATCAGTCAAGATAAAACCTGTTTTCTGAGAAAAACCTACTCTCGTGTAGGCACTGCGTAATAATTCTATGCCCATCCATCTTCCCACTGTCATAAAATATACGTTACAGGATGTGCGTATCGCCTGTTGCATATTCACAGGACCATGCCCATCGCGGTTCCAACAATGAATGACACGGTTTCCAATTTTCAAAGCTCCATGACAATCAATTGTCGTTTGTGGTGTCACCACTCCTGCCTCAAGAGCTGCTGCCCCTACAATCAATTTTGCAATCGATCCAGGTGGATAAACCCCACTGATTGCCCGATTCATAAGATGAGCATCCGGATTCGTCAAATAATCACGCACCTTAGTCAAATCACTCAACACAAAAGCTTCGGGTTCAAACCCAGGAATGCTTACCATAGATATCACTTCGCCATTCTTGGGATTTAAAACAACAGCCGCGCCCTTTTGATCACCAAAAACTTCTTCTATCAAAGAATGCAATTGTGCATCTATAGTCAGTTTAAGGGTGCCCCCCATTTGAGCAGCTCGCTCTTTAAGCAAATTAATTTGATGCCCTCGATGATTCACCTCAACAACCTGCCCCCCCGAATACCCTCGCAAAGTGTAATCAAACAAACGCTCTAATCCCGTACGCCCAATCAAATACTGTGGACGAATACCGTATCGTTTAAGCAGTGGCAACTCATCCTTACGCGGCTGACTCAAATAGCCGAGTAAATGCGAAGCAGTCCCCCCCATCGGATATCTCCGAACAGTAATGGGCTTAACGATCAAACCAGGCAGCCGCCATCGCTCTTCCTCAAGCCGCAGGGCAATAGGCTTAGAAATTCGAGGGATAATCGTTGCTGGCATAAATACGTAACTGCGCCCGCGACGCAAGTTTTTATTCAAATCTTCTGGAGGCTTAGCAGAAAGCAAAGCCACCTCTTCAATTAATGCAGGCATGTCTTCAACATCCTGCGGAACAACAGCGACTTGAAAAATAGTTTGATTGGATGCTAACACCCGATCTTTACGATCTAAAATTTCACCACGCGGAGCTTGTTTAGGAATAAAACGAATACGGTTCTTACGTGCTAAATCTCCGTAATGATCACCTCGTAGGATTTGCAAATCGACAAGTCTCAAGGCCACAATAGCCATAATGACAATCGTGAGAATTTTTAACTGGAAGATACGCGACATGAGTCCATCACAAAACGAATCCCTAAAACAGAAATCACCGAAAGGCTCCACCAAACAAAACAAGCCCCTCCAACTGACCAAAGTGGAATATGTTCAATCCACAATAGCATCGCAATGAATACAAACATAGATGCAGCAACAACCATTATCTGCACACGCACATCTTGTAAATTCCAATGCCGTGCCCCAAACATCGCCAAACCTGAAAACATCAAAAAACTACCCACAATCCAAGTCGGGTGCCGCACACTCCACAAAGTCATCGCCAAACCAGCAACTGCTGCAAATAACCACCAACGTGCAGGCCTTTCGCACACAGCCACTAAACAAGCCACCAAAGTCAAATTAGGCACCCACCAAGGTGAAACCCACTGCACCAAAACAAAATGCACAAAAATACAAGCAATCAGCATTTTCATGATTGAAACTCATTGGGCCACAAAATCATCACTTCTTCTAAGTGGCCTGTATTGGCATTGGGCTCAACCCAGGCGGTGGCTTGATGTGTTGACGTGTCGCGTTTAATTCGTGTCACAACACCCAAATTGAGTCCTTTGGGAAAAGGACCTCCTAAGCCTGCTGTGAGAATTTCATCACCTTCGCGAATGTCTACATTAGCATCCATATAAATCATTTCACACTCACCACGGCTCTTTCCTATAAGGAGACCCATTTCACGCGACCGCTCAACAATACTAGAAACACGGCTATCAGGATCTGTCAGTAACAGCACCAAACTCGTGCGTGGGTATACCTCAATGACACGGCCAAGAACTCCACCGACATTCACGACAACACTCGAAGCCACAACCCCATCCTGCTGACCTTTGTCGATAAGAATTGTGTGTTGGGTTGGGATAGGCGAACGACCAATGACCTGAGCAGAGATACCACTCAAATCATCCATTTCTTGTACAAGTGTACTGAGATGGTCTAAATGGCGTAGATTTTCTCGCAATTGAGCCAATTCAAGATGTTGCTTCAAAACGGTTTTACGCAACTGGTCATTGTCTTGGCTTAACCGTGAGAGAAAAGGCACTTGCACAACAAAACTAAAAATACCCTTGGTTAAAGATAAGGGAAAGCGGATAACTGAAATGACTGTATGACGAAAAGGCTGGCTTAACAGTAAAGCAACGGAGAGAACCACGCCACACACTAAAGAAATACGGGATCGATTCACTTTCTACCCTGCGTTACTTAAATTTAGGAGGGAAAACAACAAGTGTGGCGAGGAGCCAACACCTAAACTTCAGACTTAGTCGTCACAGCAATACGCGACTTCAAGTAGCGTATGTTATCCAAGCCACGGCCAACACCCAAGGCTACTGCTGTCACCGGATTCTCAGCAATATGAACCGGCAAACCTGTTTCTTCAGCAACCATCTTATCCAAACCACGCAGCAATGAACCACCACCGGCCATAACCACACCTCGATCAATCAAGTCAGCCGAAAGCTCAGGAGGTGTTTTCTCCAATGTAATGCGCGCTGATTCTACCACTGCCTGCACAGGATCCGATAAAGCTTCTCGAACTTCTTCAGAGGTCACCGTGACCGTTTTTGGCAAACCACTCACCAAATCACGACCACGCACATCCATCGTTAACTCTTCATCTAATGGATAAGCCGAACCAATACGGATCTTAATTTCTTCAGATGTGCGCTCACCAATCATGAGATTATAACTTTTGCGTAAATGCTCCATGATGACATGATTCATTTCATCACCTGCAACGCGAATCGATCGAGCCACAACCACCCCATCTAAAGAAATCACTGCAAT
>JAJDCC010000141.1 GCA_029261015.1 Candidatus Omnitrophota bacterium
CTGCATTTGCACAAATTCGAACCGACACCGATTATGCTGAACGTGGTGGAGCGCCACTTTTAGGGGTTAATGGTGTGTGCATCATTGCTCATGGGGGCTCAACGGCTAAGGCGATTAAGAACGCGATTCGTGTTGCCTATCAGGCAGTAGACAGTAAGTTGAATGACAACATGGTTGAATCGATTCGCGTGGTTTCAGAACAAGTTACAAATGAAAGCGACTCCGCAACACCAGCAGAGTAAACCTAGGTAGAGCAGATGCTTCCCGATATTTCCATCAATACAGTTCGCGGCTCCGATAAACGCATTGGTATTATTGGTATGGGTATGCATGTACCTGAAAAGGTATTATCCAACGCTGACATCGAAAAGATGGTGGACACGACAGATGAGTGGATCACAACGCGTACTGGGATCAAAGAGCGTCGCATCGCAGAACCCGGGACGGCTACGAGTGATTTGGCTTTTCCTGCCGCCAAGCAAGCTTTAGAGAATGCCAACCTGGCTCCCGAAGATGTTGATTTATTGATTGTAGCCACCACCACTCCCGATATGCTTTTTCCTTCAACAGCGTGTATTTTGCAAGCGCGGTTAGGTTTGGTGAATGCAGCGTGTTTTGATTTATCGGCTGCGTGTTCAGGTTCTGTTTATGCCATCATTACAGCAAAGCAGTATTTGCTGACAGGGCGTTATCGCAATGCTTTGGTGGTTGGGGCAGAAGCTTTGAGTGGTTTTGTCGATTGGACAGACCGTGCGACTTGTATTTTATTTGGCGATGGAGCCGGGGCTGTTGTTTTAGCACCGGGTGAGACAGGTGGTGTGGTGACTTCACATATGGGCGCTGATGGTTCATTGGCTTCATTATTGTGTATGCCGGGTGGTGGGTCTAAATATCCTCCGTCACATCACAGCATTGATCGACGATTGCATTTTTTGCAGATGGAAGGTCGTGAGTTGTTTAAGCCAGCTGTGCGGCGTATGGCCGAGTCGGTGCAGATTGTTTTGGACCGTGCCGGGATCACTCAAGAGCATGTTGAGTGTTTCATTCCGCATCAAGCCAATCGTCGTATTATTGAAGCGGTCGCTAAACAAGCAGGCGTACCGATGGATAAAGTTTTTATGAATTTACAGAAATACGGCAACACATCAGCGGCTTCGAATTTGATTGCACTGTATGAAGCAGTGGAAGAGGGGCGAATCAACCAAGGAGACCACATTGTGTTGGTAGCCTTTGGCGCAGGCTTAACCTTTGGTTCACTTCTAATTGAGTGGTAAAAAGGGGACAGTCACCTTTTTTTGAGTCCCTATTTTGTGAGTTTTCTGAATTTTTTGAGGATGATCATGAGTGAATTAGTGTATGTATTTCCAGGTCAGGGTTCACAGACAGTGGGCATGGGTAAGGCTTTCTATGACGAGTCTGCTGAAGCCAAGGAAGTTTACCAGACGGCCAATGCTCAATTGAATTTTGATTTGCTCGAATTGTGTTTTGAAGGCCCTCAAGAAGAACTCACTCGCACCGATAGATGCCAACCGGCATTGTTAGTGACGGCACTGGCGGCATTTGTTGCGATTCGACAAAACAATGCACCCATTCCGCGGGCATTATGTGGCTTGAGTTTGGGTGAAATCAGTGCTTTAGCAGCAGCTGAAGCGATGTCGATTAAAGACGCAGTCTATTTGACGCAGGCTCGCGGTGAAGCGATGGCTGAATGTGCACAGCAACATCCGGGCGCCATGTTAGCCGTGATTGGTTTGGCCGATAAAATTGTGGAATCCATCTGTGACCAAGCAGGTGTGGTGGCAGCTAACTATAATGCCCCAGAACAGCTGGTTCTGTCGGGTTCAGAAGCCGAAATTGATCGGGCTATGCAGTTGGCTAAAGAAGCTGGCGCTAAGCGTGCTGTGAAGTTGGAGGTGTCAGGGGCTTTTCATTCGCCATTGATGCAACCGGCTGCTGCAGCACTTAAGGTCGCATTAGACAAAATCACTTTTCGAGAACCCAAATTTCCGATTGTGAGTAATGTCACGGCTATGCCTGTGACTGACCCTGCACAAATTCCGGGAATCTTGGTGCGCCAACTTGTGAGTCCGGTGCGTTGGGCTCCATCCATCAAGTATTTGATCGAGCAGGGTGCCGACACCTTTATCGAGATGCCTCCAGCTAGAACTTTGACTGGGCTTTTGCGTCGCATCGATAAGACTGTGACTGGCAAAACGATCAACCAACCCTCAGATTACGAAGCCCTCTCTGCAAGTTAAGAGGGTTACTGCGAGTTTTCCGCACTAAATATATTGACATATTGAAGCTCTAGGCTATAATTGATACTCAATCCCACTTGAGACTGAGTCTAAGGAAGAAGATGAAGCCTAGCGAGCAATTCCATGAAATTGAGCAGTTCTTGGCCGATCGCAGTATTCGCCTGACGTTGCAGCGCCAGCATGTGGTACAGCGCATGGTGAAGCGCGAGCATTTTACCGCTGAAGAGATGGTAAAAGATGTTCAGCAAACCCACCCCTCTATTGCGCGGGGTACGGTTTATCGCACATTGGCGTTATTGCAAGAGAATGGTTTATTAGAGAAACATGATTTTAGGCAAGGCGCCCCCCATTATGAATTGACTCATGGCCGCCAACATCATGATCATTTAATGTGTTTGCAGTGCGGCGAAATCATAGAATTTCATGATGATAAGCTTGAAGCCGTACAAGATCGCATCATTGAAGAATACGGATATCAATTGGTTTCACATAGCCACAAACTGTATGGCTTGTGTGGTGTCTGCCAGAAAAAAGGGAAGAAAACAAAGAAAGCAAACGCAAAGCCTCCCAAGCTACGTGTGATGCAATCGGTTGAATAAGTCTAAAGCATGAACAGCACCCCAGTGACTCCATCCATTTTGCGCGAAATAGAAAATGCGATTCAATCCATTCATTTTGGTACCGTTGAAATTACCATTCATGGTTCACGTGTGGTGCAAATTGAAAAGTCAGAAAAAATTCGTTTTGGAGAACGAAATACAGAAATCAAGCAGGCCGACCTGAACTCAGGAGGCTTTCAAAGTAACAAGCTGAGCGCCAATCGGAAAACCGAAGGTGAGCAGCGTTTAGGGGAAACAAAGTAATGAGCAAGCGTTTAGGGGTTTGGGTAGCCGTCGCCAGTTTATTGGCACCATCAACGGCATCAGCAGCAACTTTAGAAGAATTAGAACAGCGTATGAACAAGATGCAAGCGATGTATGAACAGCGCATTGATGAATTAGAGTCAGAAGTGTCGAGTTTAAAGAAAGATCAGGCTGAAACACGGACTGTAGTTACTGAGCAACAGAGTACCGGCGGGCTTGGTTTAGACGTTGAGTATAAAGGCCGCCAGCAAGATGAGTTTGGTAAAGGTGGTTTGCATGTTCGCGATCATTCCGGCTTTGGTAATGTCTCTGTTGGGGGTTACATTGACCATGAGTTTGAAAATTTCGAAAACACGGATTCGACTTTTGATCAGCATCGCTGGATTCTTAATGTGGGTGCTGAGTTAGGGGACCGTTTGCGTTTCTACAGTGAATATGAAATTGAGCATGGCGGACCTGATTCTGCGAACAGCGGTGGTGAAGCTAAAGTGGAGCAGGCATGGGTGGATTTCTTAGTGAAGGAATGGATCAATGTACGCTTTGGTGCTGTACTGGTTCCGTTCGGTCGCTACAACTTGTATCACGACTCCGATTTGCAGGACTTAACGGATCGGCCTATTGTGGCACGTCGTGTAATTCCAACCACGTGGGCCGAAGCGGGTGCGGGTTTTCATGGTACGGTGAATCCAGCCATAGGTGACTATGAAGATTTGCTGCTGGGTTATGAAGTCTATGCAGTGAACGGTTTAGAGGAAGACACGATTGATGATCGTGGATTTCGCAGTGCCAAGGGTGGTTTAGGCTCGGATAACAACAATAATAAGGCCGTAGTCGGACGCTTTACGGTAAGTCCATTGGCAGGGCAGGAAGTGGGTATCAGTGGTTATCATGGCAACTACGCCAATTCCGGTGATGCAGATGTCAGTGGTGCTGCTGTGGACTGGTTCACCAGTTACGGTCCTGTAGAGTTTTTGGGTGAGTATGCTTATTTTGAAGTTGATGAATTAGGCACTTTAACCAGCAATCAGCCAGATTCGATCCAGGGTTTTTATGCGCAAGCCAACTATCACTTCTGGCCAGAATTCTTAGATGATACTTTTCTTGGAAAATCATTTGAGAATCCAACGTTCACTTTAGTGGGCCGCTACGGTTGGGCTGAAATACAAGATGATGCAGACGCCAATACAGGTGACAATGAAGAAGAGCGTTTCACTTTAGGTTTCAACTACCGACCTGTTGAGAGTTGGGTATTGAAGTTGGAATACCAGTGGAATGATGCTAAGAACGAAACCTTAGAGCGTGGTGACAACGACGGCTTTATGGCGTCGGTTGCCATGGGATTCTGATTTATGCATTCCCATTCGGATATGGCATGGTTGCGAATTGTGATGAAAGATTGTTTGTTTCTTCGGCGCTTGTCCTTGACGTATTACTTTGAATACGTCGGTGTTCGCGCTTCTCGAAACAATTCAATTTTCATCGACAACCCAATCCATGCCCTATCCAAATGGAAATGCATGTGGGCACGTGTAAATGCCTAGACTTATCGGTCATCGACTCACTGCGTATTTTGCAGCGACACTGGCCTTGTTGGCACAGCCGTTGCGCTTAACGCAGTGGGTCGTGGCGACCTCGATAGTCCTTACCGTAGAACAATGGGCCGCAGAAGCGGCTGAGTATTATTCTCTTGAAGAAGCCCTCACCACTATTTTTCCTGAAGCGGATGATTATCAGCGCGATGATCGTGCGTTGACGGCCACTGAGCACGCTCAGTTGGCAGAAGCTTTAGAAGGAAAACCCCTGCCTGGAAACCCACTCATTTACACAGCAAAGAAAGCCGGAACAGTTCAAGGTTATGCTTTGGTCTTGGATGAAGTGGGCAAACACAAACCCATTACCTTTATGATTGGCGTGACACCGGAAGGTGCGGTGCAAGATGCGCTTGTGATGGTGTTTCGTGAAACACGTGGCTGGGAAATCAGACGCAAACGTTTTATGAAGCAGTTTCGCGACAAAACAATGCCTGATCCGATTGATATTCGCTCAGATATTACGCATGTAACCGGGGCGACTTTGTCCTCACGTGCAGCGACTGTTGTGGTGCGACGTGCATTGGCATTGCAGCAGGTTTTGTTTGGCGAACAGGGCACGCGGATAAGTATTGATGGCGCAAGCTGATACGTTAAAGCAGAAACATAGCCTTAAGCGAAAAGCCCGCATGCGGTACTTGCTAGGCACTCTGTGCAGCATTGAAGGTTATGGGAGCGATGACTCTCAGCTGAGCGCAGACATAGAATGCGCATTCACTGCTATGAAAACGGTTGAAGCTCAAATGAGTCGTTTCAATCCGGATAGCGATATTGGCCGACTCAATCGGTTGGCATATGATGCCCCCATTCAAGTCCATCCAGCTACCTACCAAGTGATTCGATCTGCGCTGGAAATAGGGTCACTCACCGGGGGAGCATTTGATCCTACCTTATTGCCAATCACTCAATTGTGGAAGCAGTGTGAAGCGCGTAACCGCATGCCACACGCGAGTGAACTGGCACATGCTTTACATGCGATAAATCAGGATGCTGTGCGCTTGAATGCTGATGGCACCGTTGTGTTTACCCAACCCAGTGTGCAGTTGGACCTAGGAGGAATCGGCAAAGGGTTTGCGGTGGATCAAGCCATTGATGTGTTGCAAGGCGCTGGTATGACACACGGAGTTGTGGATGCTGGGGGCAATTTGCGCGTGATTGGAGCGCCTCATAGTGAGGTGACTTGGAATATAGGGGTGCAACATCCGCTTAAAGCCGAAGAATTGATTGCGAGTGTGGAGTTGCGCGATCAGGCAATAGCGACTTCAGGTAATTATGAGCGTGGCGTGCGTGTTGGCGATGAATGGCTGGGGCATTTGATCGATCCGCGTACCGGGTATCCTGTCGATAAAGTTTTGAGCGTCAGTGTGGTGGCTTCTACTGCAATGCTTGCTGATGCCTTATCGAGTGCTTTGGCTGTATTAGGGCTTGCATGTGCAGATCAGGTGCTTCACAATTGGTCAGATGTGAGTGCGTTGTTTGTTGTCCCGCAAGGCGATCATTTAGTGTGTGTGGCTAAGGGTGCGCCCTGCAATTGGAAAGTGATGCAAGATGTGGCAGATAAGGCTTAAAGAAGCCCCTTTGAGTGTGAAATGGTTGATCAGCAGTTTTTTGGTGTTGATGCTGGTAGGCTATGGCATTGCGCTTGCGAATGCTTATGATAAAACCCAGTTTACTCCACAAGGTACCGCTGAACATTTTCGGGGTGATGGTGAATGGACTTATCCGGCCACACCGTCTGAGATTATTGAAGTGGCGCATGCACATGGATTCAGTGTGCCTTTGATGTTTTTTACGGTAGGATTGCTTTTCTGTTTCACAGGAATGCGCGAATCTAAGAAAACATTTTGGCTAGTGTTGCCCTTTGCGGGGATGTTGGTTGATCATGTTGCGCCGTGGCTGATTCTGTATGCGGGCGAAGGTTGGGTGTGGTCGATGGGGATCGGGCACGGCATACTCGGCGTAAGCTTTTTAGTTTTTGTCACAGCCATCTACCGCGAGCTCTGGACTTAAAAAAGGGGACAGTCCCCTTTTTTAGAGGCAGGGTACTTTCTTCATGGCGTCTGCGATGCGCCCTAAACCTTCTTCAATCATCTCTTTATCTAAGGCATAGCTCAAACGGATTCGATCTGGAGCGCCAAACCACTCGCCCAAATAAGCAATCACTTGATAGTCATGATACAGCGTTGTCACAAACTGCCGTGCATTTTTGCATTTGGGTAGGATGTAAAACGCCCCTTCAGGTTTCCAGAGATCAAAACCCAATTCGGTGAACTTCTCATATATAAAATCGCGACGGCCACGCCAAATCAGCTGTTGCTCATCAATATAAGCTCGTGGTGTGTCCATAGCTTTAAGCGCCATGTCTTGACCCACCAAATTCGTATTCATGGAAGTGTGGGTTTTGATTTCGATCACACGGTCTACAAATTTTTTATCGCTACTCCACAGATAACCGACTCGCACACCGCACATGGCATAAGTCTTGGAGAAAGAATTGACTGTAATGACCTGATCTCCATTGATATGGTAATTGCCGCGTTCGTAAATCAAATCTTTGTAAACTTCATCGGAGACCACATACACCCCTAACTCAGCCGTAATGCGTTCAATTTCCTTAAGCGTTTCCACACATTCAATGCGGCCAGTTGGATTAGACGGGGAATTGATCAACACGGCTTTGCAGTCTTTGATCTTTTTCTTAAAATCATCTAAGTCAATGCGGCCTTCGACCAAATCGGTATAGACCGGCTCCATACCGGCCAATTCAACGAGCGGTGGATACGAATAATAATATGGACGGGGAACGAGAACCTTTCCTGGCGCTAATGCGCGGAAAGTCAGGTCTAATGCCTCAGAGGCACCATTAGTGATGACAAAGTTATCGGGAGTGGAATCAGGGTACTCTTTGGACAAATTCTCGCGCAAGGGCAACTGACCTTGAATCAAGCCATAGCGCAGATCTTTGCGAATATCGATACCTTCGATGGCTTCTTTGGGCGGCGGTAAATCAGGCTGTCCTGAACCAAAACTGATGACTCCATTGCCTTGGCGGCCAATGAATACAGCGGGTGTGTCCAAATTGAGCGGAGTTCCCATTAAACGATTTCCAGCATACGTTCGATGGGCTTGATGGCGCGCTTGGCCAAAGCAGGATCAACCTTCACTTCGTATTGCATATTCAACAGCGAGAGCACGGTATTCTCCAAAGTATTTTGTTTCATGTGGTGACAGGTCGCTTGTTCGCTTGCCGCATAAAATGATTTATCGGGATAGAATTTCTGCATACGGTGCAAGATACCCGTTTCAGTAGCCACAATAAATTCTTTTGCGTCCGATTTGCCGACGTATTGTACCATGCCTTCGGTCGATAAAACCTTATCAGCCAAATGCATTTGTTTGGTAGTACACCCACATTCAGGGTGCATTAAAAATTCTGCTTCAGGGTGATCATCAATCAAACGGTCGATGTTCTCTGGAAGAATGGCTTGGTGAGCTGGGCAGTAGCCCTTCCAAACATGAATTTTACGTTTGGTTTTGGCTTTAAGGTAACTGCCTAAATAAAAGTCCGGTACAAACAGAATGTCTTTATCCTTGGGGATCTGCTCGATGACTTTGATGCCATTGGTTGAAGTCACACAATAATCACACTCGGCTTTAACAGCGGCCGATGTATTGATGTAGCAAACCACAACTCCATCAGGGAATTTCTTTTTCCAATCGCGAATGTTTTTAGCTGTGACCATGTCAGCTAAAGAACAGCCTGCGGCCATATTAGGGATCAATACGGTTTTATCAGGACAAATCATTGCAGCCGTTTCGGCCATAAAGTGTACGCCACAGAACAAAATCACCTCAGCATCCGTTTCCTGCGCGGAGCGGGCTAACCCTAACGAGTCTCCAACAAAATCAGCACCATCCTGCAAAGCGCCTTCTTGATAGTTATGCGACAAAATGACGGCATTGCGCTTTTTCTTCAGCTCAATAAGCTGATTCATTAAGCGATCCGTATCGGCTTGCGAACGGTGTGCCCCTGGGTTGCGCCAGTTGGCACCTGCTGCATGACCTTTTTGTTGCGTGGATTGTTGGGTTAAGACGTCCATGTTCATTCTGATTGCGTTCCTAAAAAGTCACGACAAGACCGCGTTCTTGCAACTTCATGCCTTTAGCTTGGCGAAAAGTATGCAAGCGCGCAGGGCGCTGTCGTCCATTGATTTTAAATTCATCCGTTTCTTCTAAGATGTCGAGTTGTAGCATCTTGCGTCGGAAATTGCGCTTGTCTAGGCGCTGCCCTAAGATCACTTCATAAACATTCTGTAATTCGGTTAGCGTAAAACGCTCGGGAAGAAGCTGAAATCCAATTGTGGTGTAATTGAGTTTGTTGCGCAAACGCTCCTGGGCGTATTGCACGATATTTTGGTGATCAAAGGCTAAATCGGATAACTCCTCCACAGCATGCCAGGATCCTGCGGCAGTATCGAGTTGCTCGGCATTGACCAAGGCGTAATAGGTGACGGTCACCACACGATCACGTGGGTCACGGGAGGGTTCTCCAAAAGTATAGAGTTGCTCCAGATACACATCGGTGATGGCGGTTTCTTCTTTAAGGACGCGCAACGCAGCTTCATCAACCGATTCTTCGCGCTCGACAATTCCGCCTGGCAAACTGAGCTGGCCGGCATAAGGGTCTTGTTGGCGCGCAACGAGCAGCACTTGGAGCGTGTCTTCAATGGTGGTGAAGAGCACGACATCGACGGCCACGGCTTGTTGAGTGAAGGTTTTTTGTTGAGTCAGCATCTTATATTAGTGTAGTAACGACACGAATTAAACAGGTGCTGACAATATAGTGTAGGAGCTACACTTTGTCAAGAAAAAGGTGACTGTCCCCTTTTTTAACGGTTGGCGTGGTAGCGTTCGCGTTCGTGGGCTTTATTGCGCCCTAGGGCGTGTCCGCCAACGGCTCCGATGACTGAGCCGCCGATTACCGGAATATAAGCGCCTACATAAGTGCCCATGGCGGGCCAGAGGATTTTATAGGAATCGAGTTCTTTTTGTTGCTCGTTCATTTTGATCAGGTGGTTAATGGCATCGTCAGTGGCGACGTATTCCTGATAGATGTCAATTCCAGGGACAATGCGCGCCAAAGCCCAGGTGCCTTTATATTTTCTCTGCGATGTATCGTGTGCGTGTCCGGCTTCATGTAACGCTACGGGCGTCAAATCAGAATAAATGTGCACAGTGTTGGTGAAAGGGTTGTAGTGATCACCGCCGAAAAGGCGTCCGGCAAAAATGACATCGCCGATGAGGGTCGTGGGTAAGCCTAAAATCAGCCGATAGGGCCAGGCCACATGTTTATTGCTCACTAAGCGCTTAATGTCTTGCACCGGATGCCATTGATTCAAGCGATACTTCACATCAGCCATCATGGGTTCTTCTTGTTGATCGATGAAGGCGATCAGGTCCTGCTCGGTTTCTTCTGAAACATAATGGCTGTCTACCTTCCAGTTCCATAACACGAGCTTCTTTAAAATTAAAGTAGAGAAGACATTGCCTAAAATATCTAATGGGGGAAATGGGGTGCCTCGCTCAATTTGAGCATGAGGGCCTTGTCCGGTGTAAGGAACCTGGGTGGAATAGGGCTGCCATCCCGCACATCCGGTTAGAAACACTAAAGAAAGGGCCGTAAACCGAAGAGAGCGTTTCATGATGTCCCCCGACAATTGGTTTTACTTATAGGCGATAGCAAAGAGATCGGTCGCTTTTAACGACACGGAAGGTTTAACACTAAAGTGTTTGGTGCCCACTTTGTGGTTGAGGAAGTTGGCTAAAGGATTGGCTGAGCCGCCCCAACGGTTAAATCCCCATTTTTTCAAACGCACAGCGGCATTTAAAGCAGTACCCAAATACAACCCATTCATTTCGACACGCGAAAATGTCTGGCCCAAAAGTGCGGATAATTCAGGTCCAGTGAATTCTTTCTCGTGGCAAAATAATTTTTCATAAGGTTTGCCGGGCTTCATGGCATGCGCCACATTCAATGTTGAAACAAAATAAAAGCCACCGGGTTTGACTACGCGGTGGACTTCCTGCACATGTTTTGCCAAATAAGGTTCGGGGATGTGTTCAATGACTTGAAAAGAACACGCTGCATCAAAATGGTTATCGGGGAAATCGAGTTCGGTGCCTTCCATATGGAGGAAAGTGAGGTTTTTCCGTGGATAGTTTTTATGCGCACGCTCAGCATTACCTGGTGCCATATCGATTCCGGTGACATGAGCGGCTTCTTCACCTAAATAGTCAGAACCATAGCCTTCACCAAAACCAATCTCAAGGACGGATTTGCCTTGCATGAAAGGGCGCACAAAAGCATAAGCGGATAGGTGCTGCGCCAGAAATTGGGCATCCACTTCGCCAGGGACGATACCGTCAACCTCTGGAATTGTCTGGGTAGGTTCTCTCATTTTCAACTCATGATAAAGATCGCCGATGTGTCTGTCAACGCATGTGAGTATTTTATGTCTGTGAGCCTTATCATAAACAAATGGCAGTAACTGGTGTAGATTGGACAGAATACTTCACTAGGAGAGCACAAATGACTACTGATTCTCGGTTAGCCATGCGGCACACCACCAGTGATCGGATTTTGCGCAAGGCTGTTTTGTTAGCGGTTGCTGTGGGTTTGGGTGTGATTGCAGTGAGTTTGGCGCCAGCATCGATGCCTGAGCTGGCCAAACCGACTCTAGGGATTTTTGTATTTGCCGCTTTTTTATGGGCGACA
>JAJDCC010000142.1 GCA_029261015.1 Candidatus Omnitrophota bacterium
CGCGCAGCTTTGGTGAGTAATCTAGATGATTTGACGCCGAAGCTTACAGACCGTCATCCTGATATCATTCGTTTACGGGCTCAGATATCTCAGGTTTTAGCGGAAATGAAAGAGCTGCCCTCGTCTGAACTTGAAATGGAAAGATTGGTAAGAGAAAAGGCTGTGAATGAGGGAACTTATAAAACTTTGCGACAGAGGTTAGAAGAAGCGCGCATTGCCGAAGCAGAGAAGATTGCTTCAGCCGCGATTATTGAAACAGCGAGTGTGCCTGGATCGCCTATCTATCCCAAAAAGAAAATGGGAGTGATGATTGGGGGGCTGTTAGGCCTTATTGTGGGTTGTGTATTGGCTTTTGTGTTTGAGGCTACAGATACCTCTATTGGTACCATAGAAGAAATTGAAGCACTGTTGCAGGTACCTGTTTTGGCCATTTTGCCTCACTTTGGCACAGAAGACAGTCTTACAGGTTTTGATCTGCGTTCTAAGCTTCCATTTTTCAAGCAAGAGAAGAAAAAATGGGGGCAAGTGAATCTGTATGCGCACCACACTCCGCATTCGCCCACTACAGAAGCTTGTCGTATTTTAAGGACAAACATTCAGTTAAGTAGTGAGAAAAAAGTGATATTAATGACCAGTGCGGGGCCTGGTGAAGGTAAAACCACTTTGATCAGTAATCTAGGTATCGTGATGGCACAAAGTGGATTAAAGACGGTCTTAGTTTCTTGCGATCTAAGACGCCCTGCGTTATCTCGTGCGTTTGACTTATCCCGCGAAGATGGGGTTGCAGAAGTGTTGCGTGGAGAAATTAAAGAAGAAAAAGCCACAAAAGGGTTGTCTGATTTTATTCTGGGTAAATTTGGTTATGACGAAGCTGTGAAAAACCCTTATTTGGCCAATCTATCGATCATGACGGCGGGGCACATTCCTGAGAATCCTGCTGAGCTGTTAGGGTCCCAAGCAATGAAATCTTTAATCGCTTCGTTGCGGGAGAAATACGACGTAGTTTTGTTGGATGCCCCCCCCATTTTGCCAGTGACAGATAGTGTGTTGCTGGCTCCTCAAGTGGACGGTGTTATTTTGGTCTATCAGGTTGGGCGTATATCACGAGGTGCTTTGTTGCGTGCGAAAATGCAGTTGGATGCCGCGGGTGCCAATTTATTGGGTGTGGCTTTGAATCATGTGCGCCCTGAAGTGCAGACTCAACCCCGGGACTATTATGTTTATAAGCAAAAGTATGCTTATCGGGAGGATCCTGAAGAAGCGGCGACGGATTAAGTGAAAAAATTTTCAGATGAGTGACCCCACATTCCTTTTTTTCGTCTCGCTGATACTAGCAGCGAGCGTTTTTCTTTTGACCCTCATCAATACCACGGGGGCATTAGTCCTATTGGCCATATCCATGTTGTTATCGCCAGAGCTTTCCTTAGCCAGCATGCCTGGAAGGTCTGTGGTGGTGCGGTTTGATGACCTTTTAATCATTGTGATCTTCTTCACGTGGTTGGCTAAAATGGCTATTAATAAGCAATTGAGTGTTTTAAGGCCTACCCCCTTATTGATCCCTATGTTGGTCTACATTGTGAGTTCGGTGATTTCTACTTCTTTAGGTGTGATGACAGGAGGCGTGGGTAAGCCTATTGCAGGACTGTTCTATACACTGAAGTATATCGAGTTTTTGGTTCTCTATTTTATGGTTTCCAATGCGATCACTTCTAAAAAGCAGTGCGAAATTTTTATTAAAGCCATTTTGTTTACAGCATTTTGTGTGGCGCTTTATGGTTTCTTTCAGTTGTCACTATCAGGGCATCGTGTTACTGCACCCTTTGAAGGAAAAGCAGAGCCGAATACTTTGGCAGGTTATCTCATTATGATGATGTGTATGTGTATGGGAATGGGAATACATACGCTTAAGAAACCTTCTCGGTTGATCTATTTTGGCCTGACGTTGTTTATGCTTATTCCATTCACATATACCTATTCTCGTGGGGGGTATATTGGTTTGATCTGTATGTTTGTCTGTCTGTGTTTGATGAGTAAAAAATACCGTCTCCCACTTATTTCCTTTTTTATCCTTATTTGTATTGCGCTGCCATTCATCGTGCCAGAATCTGTGATTGCACGTATTGCGAGCACTTTTGATCCCACGAGTACGGTGCAAGTAGCTGGTGTGAAATTATCAGGGTCACCAGCAGGGCGTATTGTGATTTGGAAATATGTGATAGAAGAGTGGATGAAATCTCCTATATTTGGATTTGGTGTTACAGGTATTGGTTTTGTCGACAGCCAGTACGCAACATTATTAGGGGAACAGGGTATTTTTGGTTTGATCACTTTTTTATGGGTGCGTTGGCGAGCTGGAAAGGTGACTTGGAGTACTTACCAGGGAACAGACGATGCGTTGTATCAGGGATTGTGTCTTGGATTTATGTGCACATTGATTTGCATGATGGTGTTGTCCTTTACAGGTAATATTTTTATCATTGTGCGTATTGTGGAGCCTTTTTGGTTTTTGATGGCCATGGTTACAGCGATTCCGCATCTAGAAAAAGAAGAGCAGGCCGACACCGATGACACTCCAACGCTTTCAAGAATGCTTCCTCAGCCCATCAGATAAGGTAACATTTGAACTCGATGGGCACTTATCTTGCCTGAGACTTAAAATTGACTAAACCTTGTCGATTCTACTCAATAAATGATACGCTTCATTCAGTAGACATTTATGGAGGAAACGAACTGTTATGAAAGTCATTACTCCCATCCCTCGGCAACAGCGAGCGCGAACCCTTATTTTGGGTGCGGGCATGGCTGGGCGTCTGATACTTGAAGAGATTCAACGACATCCGCAGTTGGGCTATGATCCTGTGGGTTTTTTGGATGACGATACAGGTAAACAAAAGCGACGCATTGCGGAGTTGCCTGTTTTAGGGGCGTTAAAGGATTTGGTTGCCGTCGCCCAAGAACAGGATATTCAAATGGCCTTATTAGCTATCCCTTCTGCAACAGGCAAATTACACCAGAGCGTTATTCAGTTTTGTGATGAAGCCAGCCTTGAGCTTCGAGTAATCCCCGGTATGTATGAAGTCCTTCAAAAAGATACTGTTGCTGGCCAAATTCGACCTATGCGAGTTGAAGATCTTGTGAGACGTCCTCCTGTTCCATTTGATTTAGATGTCATGCGACTGACATTAAGCGGTAAGACGGTGATGATTACTGGCGCTGCTGGGTCCATTGGGAATGAGCTGTGTCAGCAGGTCGCTAAATTCTCACCAAGACAATTAGTGCTCTTTGATCATGAAGAGAGCAATCTTTATGATGCCATTTTAAGATTAGAAGATGAGTGTCCTCAACTCTCTGTCCAAGCCGAGCTAGGCGATATTCGTAACCGTATGCGGGTACGTAAAGTCATCAAGAGATACCAACCGGATGTGATCTATCATGCGGCAGCTTATAAGCATGTCCCTATGATGGAGCTAAGCCCTTTAGAAGGGATCAAAACCAATATTTTTGGAACACAGGTGGTGGCAGAAGAAGCAATTGCTGCACAAGTCGGGCGATTTGTTTTGATATCAACAGATAAGGCCGTGAATCCCTCTTGTGTGATGGGGGCCTGTAAAAGATTTGCAGAGATATTGGTGACGAGCTTAGCTAAGAAGGCTGAGCATACGGCCTGTATGGTGGTGCGCTTTGGTAATGTGATGGCCTCGCGGGGAAATGTTTTAGAGCGTTTTTCTAAGCAGATTGAACAAGGGGGACCTCTTACCATCACACACCCTCAAATGAAACGATTTTTTATGACGCGTGAAGAAGCGGCACAACTTGTGATGCAGGCATCGGCTATGGGGCTAGGCGGTGAGATTTTCGTGCTCGATATGGGCAAGCAAGTAAAGATAAAAGTGTTGGCAGAGCAAATGATTCGTCTGGCTGGTTTGAGACCACATGAAGATATTGAAATAGAAACG
>JAJDCC010000143.1 GCA_029261015.1 Candidatus Omnitrophota bacterium
TGTTTCTTTCATCGTTGTTGAACACGGCCCTATTTATACGAAGACCGGAAGAGAAATAGGCGAAGCCGGTAGGGTTGATTTGCTTTCCAGTACAAAAGCTAAGCAATGGATTGAAGTTCAATTTAGAGACTTCTACGGGAATCAGCCAGTCGTGTTTGCCCAGGTGGCGAGCTTTAATGGTAAACAGCCAGTACATGTTCGTATTAAGGATGTCACAACGACCTCCTTTAAGTTCAATGTTGAAGAGTGGGATTATTTGAATGGAGATCATGTGGCCGAGGAGATTCATTATATTGTGCTGCGGCAAGGGTTGCACGTTTTGCATAACGACTTGGTGCTCTCGGCTTGGACAGCGGAAGTTGATGATAATTTTGTGAGCACAGGTGTGAACCCGTCGCATGTTTTTGCGTTTGACGATGCTCCGATTACTATTGTTAGCCATGCGCAAACCTTTAATGGGAGTTCAGCAATTGTGACGCGGCAAAAAGCTCAGGAAGGTACAAACCTTAAAGTGCGTGTGCAGGAAGAGGAAAGTCTAGATAGTGGTGGACACAAAGTCGAAACAGTGGGGCTTGTGGCCATAGGCACTTATAGGTTTTAGTAGAGCAATCTTCAAAGACAGGATGCTACTAGCTAAATTTACCCAAGAAGCCCTTTCATAGGGCTTAGTTAGCTCCAAACAACGTCCCGTTACCCCCGTCATTTTTCCTTCAGCAAACTGGCTTTTTGGGTTTAAACTACCTTTTGTAAGTTTTTACCCAAGCACTCAGAAATTGGAACAAGCCATGTCAATCATCAAACTAGACCTTCACCATATCTACAATCAGACCGAGACTATCGAAAATGAGCTTAACCTTATCATTGATGAGGCGCTTGAGCGGCGCATTGATACGGTTGAGATTGTTACGGGCAAGGGCAGTGGACAGCTTAAAAATCATGTGCTGCGTTTTTTGAAGCAATCGCACATCAGGAAGCTGTATTATCGTATCGAGAAGGATAATAAAAACCTCGGACGGATTTTTGTGCACTTTAAATTTGATCCCGATGAGGATTACTGAAAAACAGCAAAAGGAGAAATCAATGAAAACACTGTTACTTGCAGGATTGTTGTCTTTGAGTTTAGTTGCCCCTGTCTATGCAGGGTGTGGTGCCTGTGGTATGGATCATGGTAAAGAATCAGATGCAGGTACGCATGCAGGTAAAATGTGTCCTATGCATGGTGAGAAGAATGCAACACTCATCGAAGCCGCCGATGCGCTTGAAAAGTCTCATCCAGAACTTGCTAAAGAATTGAAGCACATGGCCGATCACTGCTGTGGCGGGCACTAAGCCATAGATCTTCAATATGGTGCAATGTCATGCTGCTATAGTGGTTGCAGAGGAATAAAACCAGAGGCCATGATGGCATTGAACGCATAGCCAATCACGATAATAGCCAAAGTGGTCATGCCAAAGAAAATCAGAATCAGCTGCAAGCGAATCACACGCCGTAACATCACAGCTTCTGGGAGGCTTAGCGCAACCATCGCCATCATAAAAGACAGTGCGGTCCCTAGCGGCAGTCCTTTCTGAAACAACACTGTGGCAATAGGAACGATCGCCGCACAACTGCCATACATGGGCACACCGAGCACTGTTGCCAGCGGCACCGACCACACTCCGGTTTTACTCAAGAGGCTCTGGATGCTTTCTTGTGGAACATAATTGTGAATCACTGCGCCGATAGCGACCCCCATCAATATCCAAATCCAAATTTTGCGGATAATATCCACGGCTTCTGTCCAGCCAAAACGCAGTCGTTGGGTGAATTCCGTGTAAGTGGGGTCGCCTTCTTCTCCATCGATTGGGGTCATGTCAGAGACAATGAAACGGTGTACCTTCATTTTTTCGAGCAACAATCCAAGCACAACGCCAAGCAGTAGTCCGCTAACCACATACAGTGCGGTGATGCCGGGGCCAAAAAATCCGATCATTAAAATGACGAGGTATTCGTTAATCAATGGGGATGTGATCAGAAACGAGAAAGCGACGCCTAAAGGAACCCCTGCTGAGATGAATCCGATGAATATCGGAATCGATGAGCAGGAGCAAAAGGGAGTGATTGCGCCGAATAATGATGCAACCACATAAGGGGTGACCCCCTTACCTGAAAGCCATGACCGAATGCGTTGTTGCGACAGATAAGTTCTTAAAAACCCGATCACTGCAATTAAGGTGAACAGGAGTAGGAATATCTTCACAGAATCATATAAAAAATAATTCAGTGAAGAAGCCCAGCGCACTTCTGGGTCTAGCCCCAGTAGGGAATAAGTGAGCCAATCAACCTTTAGTTGCAGCATGAGGAACCATCGCTTTTATTCTTATCGGTACTGTCGCAGCAAGATTGCTGGCTTTTCTTTTCGAGTTTTTTATCCAATTTTTCGATCAGTTTTGCAATAAAGCCTTTTTGTTTTGAGTTGTTAGAACAGCAGCTTTTGCCCATTGTGGCTCCTTTAGTTTGAGTTAGTTAATCCGCATAAGCGGATATTACGAGTAAAAAAATTATTCGGCACAACACCGTTCGTTTCTTTTTTTGTCCTTGCTGATAACGGGTAAATCTACCAAGCAATCTTGAATGCAGTCCATTAGGCGTTTGTGTAACTTTGAAGCAGGCTTGGACAATTTATAGTGATTCCATGTGCCTACTTTGCGACTTTCCACTAACCCCGATCGCTTGAGATAGGCTAAATGTCGAGAGACTGTCGACTGAGGTAGTCGTAAAACCTCAATCAAGTTACAGACGCATAACTCTCCATTTGCCAACAGACTGAGGATTCTCAGTCGGGTTGAATCCCCAAAGGCTTTAAATAACTGATCGGGCTGAGGGTCTTTTTTTATTATATTCATCCGCTTATACGGATATTACATTAACCGACGGTAGCTGTCAAGGGGGCGGTCGGTGGGGCCTTGGTTTATTGAAGAACTAAATATATGCAGCAGTAAAAAACTCAGGTTATGATACTAAGAAGTCGATTAAATCTTCAATAAGGCCGGGACTCTTGGGAGGAGAAAAAATGAGCTATGTTGATGGATATGTCGTGCCCGTACCCAAAACAAAGATAGCCGATTACCGCAAGATAGCCAGAAAATGCGGTAAGATTTGGCGTGAACACGGCGCCTTAGAATATAAAGAATATATTGCTGATGATGTCGCCGAAGGCAAGCGTACGTCTTTCCCCCGTAGTGTGAAAGCCAAGTCTGATGAAACGGTGGTTTTTGCTTATGTGGTTTATAAGTCTCGGGCGCATCGCGATCGGGTCAATAAAAAAGCTATGGCTGATCCGCGCCTTGCAGCATTTTGTGATCCTAAAAATGTGCCATTTGATGCTAAGCGTATGTTCTGGGGTGGTTTTAAACGGCTTGTTGAGGCCTGATCATGATTAAATCGGGTCAACGCTATCAAGTTAACCAGGCTATCCCAGTTATTTGCATGACTGCTTGGAAGTCCCCTTATACGGGTGGGCATGATAGGGTCTTACCTGAAGGGGAAGAATTTATTATTGATCATGATCCACAAGAAGCAGCGACTGCTGTTTATGCAACAGCGGTTAACTATGAAAAGCTGCATAAGGTTTTTGTGCCCTGGACTGACAGAATTCGGTTTTATTCTTATGTGGGGTATTATCTCTGTATAGATCTGATTCAAATAGAGAAGCACTGCAGTTTGGTTGTGAGTCATTCGGCGGAGGGGCCAAAGTAGCAGTGAGGGCACTTAAAACCGCTTAACTTTTGATAACGGCAGTTTTTATATCAGGTGGGGCCCTGATATCGTAAAAAAGGGCTTGGATCTGAGCGCTATAGCCTCTATCCTAGTGGTTCCAGATTTTCCCAGGAGTATTAGTGGTCGGCGAATATAGGGCCGACAGATAGTGTGTAGTACTTAAGATAAAGGAATGACTGATGTCAGGAACAGTGAGTAGTGTTGTTAAGCCTGGTGTAGTAACAGGCAAAGATGTACAGGCCGTTTTTGCAGTAGCCAAAGCAAATGGATTTGCACTCCCAGCCGTAAATGTTGTCGGAACCAACTCGATTCATGCGGTGATGGAAGCTGCCAAGGCTGTGAATTCTCCAGTGATCATTCAGGTGTCCAATGGTGGTGCGGCTTTCTTTGCAGGCAAATCATTAAAATTAGACGGCTTGCAAGCCGAGGTTCTCGGTGCGGTTGCTGCAGCCAAGCATGTGCATTTAATGGCAGAAGCTTATGGTGTCACTGTAATCATGCACACCGATCACGCTGCTAAGAAATTGTTGCCATGGATTGATGGCATGTTGGATGCGGGTGAGAAGCATTATGCTGAAACCGGTAAGCCATTGTTCAGTTCACACATGATTGACTTGTCCGAAGAATCCTTAGAAGACAATGTGTCTATCTGTGCTAAGTATTTAGAGCGTATGAGCAAGATTGACATGACGCTTGAAATTGAATTGGGTTGCACCGGTGGGGAAGAAGATGGTGTGGATAATACCGGCATGGATAACTCGATGCTGTATTCACAACCTTCGGATGTGGCTTTTGCTTACGAGACATTGATGAAGATCAGTGATCAGTTTACGGTTGCCGCGTCGTTTGGTAATGTGCACGGTGTCTACAAGCCAGGTAATGTGAAGCTGACGCCAAAGATTTTGGACAATTCACAGAAGCACATCCAAGAGAAGTTTGGTACCGGACCTAACCCAGTGAACTTTGTATTCCACGGCGGATCAGGCTCAACGCGTGATGAAATCCGCGAGGCCATTTCCTACGGTGTCATTAAGATGAACATTGATACCGATACCCAGTGGGCGACATGGGAAGGTGTCTTGAAGTTTTACAAAGCTAATGAAGGGTACTTGCAGGGACAGATTGGTAATCCTGAAGGCGATGATAAACCAAACAAGAAGTACTATGACCCTCGTAAGTGGTTACGCGAAGCCGAAGTTTCTATGGTTGAGCGTTTGAAGGTAGCTTTTGAAGATCTCAACGCATTGAACCGAAACTGATCTCATTGCGGTAACGTTCTACATCAAGCAGCAGTTGCTCACGCGACTGCTGCTTTTTTGTTTTCTGGGGCACCGTAGCTAAGGTGCTTAATCGGTTTTAGAATCCCTTTTTTCCTGCTTCATTTTCCTTTTCTCTTTCAAAGTATGCTGGGCACCTTTTTTATCGGTGTGACTTTCCTTGCTTTTATCACGAGACCCCATGTTGATGTCCTTGTTTTCGATCGGCTAGAAAGCTAGATCTGTATGCTCAGTGTAGGGCATATCCAGGGCTAATAGGAGTAAATCGTCTTTATTTCTGTATATGACGAACATTAGATATCTATTGCCTGGTATTGAGAGTAGTATGAATCATCTTCCCATTTATATCCGCACAGAGTGTTTTCCAGCCCTGAGTTAGGGGTCCTTGTGCCTATTGAAATAGGCTTCCATCAAAAGGTTATTGCATGCAAAAAGACAGAATGAATGTGCTTCAAATTGCGACACTAAATCGGCCGATCAAAGGAATTCTGGGTTACGGCCCAATTGAATCCGTCATTTACAATATTGATAAAGGCTTACATCAACTAGGTCATAAGTCTATTGTTGCGTGCTCCAAAGATTCACGTGTTTTTGGGGAGCAGTTTGTGACAATCGATAAAAGTTTTAGTGAGTATTGGGCTAAGGATACGGCGAAACAGCGAGCCACTATGCAGGAGCATCTTTTTATGTCTCTCTATCGAATTAAAAAGGGAGGTATTGATATTGTTCATATGCATGATGCGGCCATGGTGGAATATGTTTTTAAGGGAATAT
>JAJDCC010000144.1 GCA_029261015.1 Candidatus Omnitrophota bacterium
TATGGATGCATTTATTTTACAGTTGCAGGTACCTGAAGAGTTAAGGAGAAGAATAGAGCAAGACTACTTAGCTCGTTTTCGACAGAGTACGGAATTTACAGTAGAAGAGTTTCGTGTCATACAAAACGAAATTTTAAAAGTCATTAACCTCGAATATCTTTTGGAACAAGGATGGTATTATTCCCTGGATGAAGACTATTTTGTAATAACAAGTTATCGACTGGTTCCTCTCAGTGGAGAGATTCTACTGTTAGTTGAAACAGAAAGGGGAGAAACCGAAACTTTTTATCCAACAGTCTTTTTAAGAAAGATTGCTGAAGAATCTTTTCCTGTAATGAGTATGTGGAATGAAGTGCCCGCTTTGAGATTAAATATTGCGCTTAAAGAACGCCAAGACCAACAGTTGTCCCGATCAGAAATTATTAGGCTATCACGCTATGCTGATAAGTTAGAAGAATGGTCGCACCTAAAAGTTCAGCAACTATTTGTCCAGAAAATTGGATGGCAGGCTTTTTTGAAGAGGAGATATGAGCTGGCTAAGAAAATAGAATTAGCATTCCCTGATTCTGCTGCACCTATTGCAAAAGATGTGAAAAAGCTATTGAGTCAAGCTATGGCAGAGCATAACAAAAGCTTTGATCAGGGATATATTGCTGAAGCGAGGGCGGCTCTTGACTTGCTTGCTACAGGTTCTGCTAGCAATAAATTGGTATCACTCGTTCACCTTGTAGGAGCAATGTATGCAGATCAGACGTTTAAAGATGAGGCAGTAGAATCGTACACTGTTGGGTATAGTAGTGTTCTTATTGCTATGGCCGCTCAAATGAAATCTCAATCTATCGAGGCATTCATGGCGGGGAGAAAGATTTTAGATGTTCGCGAAGAAGTATTGGATATCATAACCCAGTATCCAGCAGATGAGTTATTTGATCGTATCGGTGAACTGACTCGACCTAGCACAGAGAACACCATTAGCAGGCCTCATGAAGCGACTATAATCAATGAATTTGATCCACCTAATGGGAGTACTGGAAGTGCCACTAACGACACGGTCACACTCGACGCTATCCACCAACGTTTAGGTGCTTTAGATCGACAAGTCATCGAAATCACGTCTCAATCACGCACACCTGAAGATGCACAAAGCGAGCCAGGAGTTGTGGTAACGATCGACCCAGAATCCACCAATGCGGCAGTTGCTAATGCGGTTAATCAAGTATTGGAGCAAATGCCTGAAACTTTTGACGATCTATCCTGGTTGGATGACATTAATGATCCAGTAGTGGGCGAGCAGCAATCGAACGAGGATATCAGCGCTATGCTGGATGCCTATAAAGAAGCGGCATCAGCAGCTTAGTCAAGAAAAGGGGGCAGTCCCCAATCTTTACTGTTGACCATTCCTAAGTATCCCTCCAAAATCGTTGCAGATGTCTCTGCTTAGTATCGAAAACCTCAAAGTCGTATTCGACACCGATCGTGGGCAAGTGTGTGCGGTCAATGATGTGTCCTTTTCGGTGGCCCCGCAAGAAATTGTGGGTGTTGTCGGTGAGTCAGGCTGTGGCAAAAGTGTGACGGCGGCTGCGGTCATGGGCTTAATTCCGCAACCCCCTGGTCGTGTGACCCAAGGCCAAATCTTTTTTGAAGGTCAGGATGTGCTCAAATTTTCGCCAAATCAGCTGCGTAAATTGCGTGGTGCCGGCATTGGCATGGTATTTCAAGACCCACTCAGTTCGCTCAACCCTGTCATGAGTATTCAAACGCAAATGACTGAAGCCTTGCATGCGCATCAAGATATTTCCAAATCAAAAGCGATCAAAATTGCGGCAGACTTGCTCGATGAAGTGGGTTTGCCGGATCCGCACAAACACCTCAATTCGTATCCACATGAACTCTCAGGTGGTATGCGACAGCGTGTGATGATTGCCATGGCACTTACTCTCAAGCCAAAATTATTGATTGCCGATGAACCCACAACCGCATTAGATGTCACGGTGCAAGCGCAGCTGATCACGTTATTTCAAAAGCTGGTTAAAGAGCATGATATGGCGATGTTGCTGATCAGTCATGATTTGGGTGTGGTCGTACAACTGGCGCAGCGCATTGTAGTCATGTATGCCGGGCATGTTGTGGAAGAAGCTACAACAGAACACTTATTTGCACAACCGCAACACCCCTATACGCAAGGATTACTCAATTCCATTCCTGATATTACTAAGCAAGAGTTGCCGCAGGGCATTGGTGGGCATGTGCCTGATCCTGTGAATTTACCCACAGGTTGTCCCTTTCATCCGCGCTGTCAGTATGCGCAGGAGGATTGTCAGCAAGATTTCCCAGAAACGATGACACAGCAGAGTCATTCGTATGCGTGTTATCACCCACAGGGTGTGGAGTCATGAGTGAGCCCTTAGTGGTTTTAGAGTCGGTCAGTAAACACTATCCCATTCAAGCTGGGTTGCTTAAAAAGACCGTGGGGCAGGTACAAGCCGTTGACCGAGTGAGTCTTGAGATTTTTCCAGGCGAAACATTAGGTCTTGTGGGGGAATCGGGATGTGGCAAAACGACATTAGGCCGCATGTTAATTGGACTTTTGCCATCCAATGGTGGGCAGCTGCAGTTTGAAGGTCGTGCGTTAGGCGATTGGCTCAGTTTAGATGAAGCCCAGTTGCGCAGTAAGATGCAAATCATCTTCCAAGATCCGCTGGATTCCTTAGACCCTCGTTATACCATCGCTCAATCCATCGAAGAGCCGCTGCTTAATGATAAAACATTAAACGCCCAGCAACGTCGCACAAGAATTGAAGAGATGTTAGAGGATGTGCAATTGCCGAAGAAAGTGATGAATGCTTATCCGCATGAGCTGAGTGGTGGGCAAAGGCAACGGGTAGGGATTGCTCGCGCGATGATTGTGAAGCCCAGTTTTGTGTTATGCGATGAACCGGTGAGCTCTCTCGATTTGTCTATTCAAGTTCAAGTGCTTCATTTGCTCAAGGATCTTCAAGAAAAGCACGGCACGGCATATCTCTTTATTTCGCATGATTTAGCAGTGGTGTCGGCAGTGAGTCATCGTATTGCTGTGATGTATTTGGGCAGTATTGTTGAGTTGGCAGATAAAAAGTCTCTCATGCAAAACCCCCAACATCCGTATACGCAGGCTTTATTGGCAGCTATGCCCAAGCCTGACCCGTCTCAAAAAGAGCTGCTAAAAACCCTAGAAGGGGACCCTCCACTTGCGCATCAGCGACCCAGTGGTTGTCGATTCAGAACCCGCTGTCCGATAGCTGAAAGCCGTTGTGTCCATGAAGAGCCGCCTTTAGAAGAAAAATCTCCCGGTCATTGGGCCGCCTGTCATCTTGTCTGATATAATGCCTCCACACATGGATGCATTTATGTATGCTTTCATTCCGCTTTTTGTCGCTTTTGATGGTGGAGGTTTGTTGCCCATTTTTTGGACACTGACCTCACGGTTATCTCCTGAGGAGCGGCGTAAGGCTGCTAGCGAAGGAGTCATCACGGCTTTAGTGGTGACCCTCGTGTTCCTTTTGGTAAGCCGTACTTTGTTGACGTTGATGGGCTTGTCCTTATCCGACATCATGATTGCAGGCGGTGGCATTTTAATTGTGTTGTGTTTGAAGGATCTTTTATGGGCAGCAGATGAAAAAGCACCGACGGTGAATCCTGGTGTTGTGCCGATTGGGGTGCCGTTGCTTGCTGGTCCGGCTGTGTTGACGACACTGTTGCTGGTGCGTGATCAGCATGGTTGGGGTGTGACGCTGTTGTCTTTATGTGTCAATTTAGTCCTCATTTGGGTGACATTACGATTGTCCGAAGGTTTGCTTAAATTGATTGGTCCTGAAGGTTCTCAGGTGATTTCTAAAAGTTTTAATTTAATTCTAACGGCCTATGGCGTGATGTTGATTCGTCAAGGTTTAGGTGGGATGTAACGAGGTTTGAGTCATGATACGGATTGGTGAGTTTGAAATTAAGTCGCGATTGATTGTGGGAACAGGGAAGTACGCGACTTTTGCTTTAATGAAAGAAGCATTAGAGGCAACAGGTGCCGATATGGTGACGGTGGCTGTGCGTCGTGTGAATCTCAACAATCCGAATGAAGAAAGTTTGTTGGATTATTTAGATCGTAAGCATTGGACTTTGTTGCCCAATACCGCGGGTTGTTATACTGCACAAGATGCGATCAGAACGGCGCAGTTAGGGCGCGAAGCCGGGTTGTCGAATCTAGTGAAGCTTGAAGTGTTGGGCGATGAGCGGACTTTGTTGCCAGATACTGAAGCGTTGCTTGAGGCCACTAAAGTTTTAGTCAAAGATGGTTTTACTGTGATGCCTTATACCAATGATGATCCGATAATGGCTAAAAAATTACAGGACGCTGGAGCTGCTTGTGTGATGCCTTTAGCTTCAGCTATTGGTTCAGGTCAGGGCATTCTCAATCCGATTCAAATTCGTTTTGTGCAAGAAGCTGTTTCAGTGCCTGTGATTGTGGATGCAGGTGTAGGGACTGCTTCTGATGCGGCGGTTGCGATGGAGTTAGGTGTTGATGGTATTTTAATGAACACGGCGATTGCTGCGGCTGATGATCCTGTGAAGATGGCCCGTGCGATGCGTTTGGCTGTTGAGGCAGGGCGTTTAGCCTATGAAGCCGGTCGCATGCCAAAGAAAGAATACGCATCTCCTTCAAGTCCTACCACACAGATCAGTAAGCCTCAAAGCGTAGGAGCGTAACTGCTATTTCTCTAAACGGTCGGGATCTTTTCGGTATCCGCCTGTGTTACATCATCTCAGGAGCTCTTGGTTTGATTTACCAAGTGCTCTGGTTGAGAAAACTTATGCTCATTTTTGGGTCCACGGTTCATGCCGTCAGTACTGTACTGACGGTCTTTTTTATTGGCCTGGCTTTAGGGAGTTGGTTTTTTGGTCGGTGGATAGATGGTCGTGAGTCGCAAGGGCTGCGTACCTATGGGTGGATGGAAATTTGGATTGGTTTGTATGCTTTTCTAACTCCCATACTTTTTAATTTTGTGCAAGGGATTGCGTTGCAGCTTTGGCGTCAATACGATTATGAACCTACCACACTCACCATTGGGACTTTTATCGGTGCCTGTTTAGTTTTATTGATTCCCACCACCATGATGGGGGCTACTTTTCCGGTACTGAGCCGATATCTCATCCGTTCGGTTAAAGAGCGTGGCAGTAAAATTGCTGATTTATATGGGCTGAACACACTGGGTGCGATGTTGGGTACTTTAGGTGTGTACTTTGTGGCGTTGCCGGTGTTGGGATGGCAACGGACGCTTGTGTGTGCTGGGGTTTTGAATCTGGGCATTGGTGTGATGTGCCTGATTTATGACCGTAAGTTCCAATATCTCCATCCAGTAGGTGCAGACACAGGAACTCAAACAGCAGAAAAACCCACAGTACCGGCAGAGTCTTTATGGGCTATTTTCTTGGCTTTTGCGTTGTCAGGTTTTGCTGCAATGGCTTATGAAGTGGCTTGGACGCGTGCTTTGAGTTTAGTGTTGGGCAGTTCCATTTATGCGTTTTGTTTGATGCTAGTGACTTTTTTAGGGGGAATGGCTCTTGGTACTTTTGCTGCCAAAAGTTATTTAGAGCGCAGTGAGCCCAAGCTATCCACGATGGTCCGCATCGAATGGATATTAGGTGCTTTAGGTGTCTTTTCGATCATTTTGTTTGGGCAACTGCCAGATTTATTTGTGGGTTTATGGCCCTTATATGGGGAAAATTTCTCCACGCTGGTGGTGTTGCAAATGATGCTGAGTGCTTTTGTGATGTTTATTCCGGCAGCGCTTATGGGTTATTTGTTTCCGCTGGTCAGTGCGTGGGTGACCCAACACTATCCCAAACTAGGTCGACGCTTAGGCGCGTTATATGCGATCAACACTGTGGGGGGAGTGCTGGGGTCTTTCGTGACAGGATTTATTAGCATACCTCTGTTAGGTTTACCCTGGGCGATTTGGTTAGCGGCAACAGCTAATGTGGCCTCAGGTGTGTTGTTTCAATTCAAAGCTTTTGGGTATGGTGTGCGCAGTTGGTTGGGAATTGTTGTGAGTGTCTGGTTGGTTGTTGTGGGGGGCGCTTTATATGTGGTTCCGCGTTGGCAACCAGAAGTGATGACATCTGGAGCCTATCTTATTCCCACCGCTTTCCAAAATGCCGCGATTCGTGATCAAATCGATGATTCTGAGATGGTGTACTACAAAGACAGCTTAAATGCCACTGTTAGCGTGCATGAAGATAAAGATGGCACGCTGTACATGAAAGTGGGGGGGAAGACAGACGCCTCTAATGGTTTGGATATGGGAACACAGTTATTGTCGGCCCATTTACCATTGATTTTTCATCCAGAAGCTAAAAAAGTATTGGTTGTAGGTTTAGGGAGTGGAGTGACTGCAGGTGCGGCAGGGCAACATGATGTGGATGTGTTGCATACAGCAGAGATTGATCCGGCAGTAGTTGAGGGGGCTCGCTACTTTAAAGACTATAACTTTAATGTGCATGAGGATCCGCGGTCACGAATTTTTGTGGCGGATGGTCGCAACTATTTGATGGCGACACAAGAAGTCTATGATGTGGTTATTTCTGAGCCGTCGAATCCATGGATAGCAGGATTGGCTTATTTATTTACGCATGAATACTATGAATTGGTAAAAACTCATTTAGCCGAAGATGGCATTATGTGTCAATGGGTACAGCTTTATGGCATGTTTCCTGATGATTTGAAACTGTTCCTTAAAACATTCAATGAAAGCTTTCCGCATGTTTTGGCTTTTTCTAGCGTTCCGGGTGATTTGCTGATAGTGGGTTCGCAGAAACCTTTTAACACAACTTATGCGAGATTGCATGAAGCGATTCAACAACCCAAAGTGAAATCCAGTTTGTCTTGGCTTAAAATTCATTCTCCAGAAACGCTGTTGGCTCTGTTTGTGTTTAGTGACACAGGTATCAAAAATTTGACAGCAGGAATAGATTGGTTGCATAGAGATGATCAGCCTTGGTTAGAATTCAGCAGTCCTAAAGCTATGTATGCCTCCAAGAAACTGTTGACTCAAAACTATTCGGGACTGGATCGATTTAAAGAGGAACCCAGTGTGTTTGTTTCAGGTTTGCCTCAGCCATGGCCACGTTATGGAGATCATGTGCCTTTAGCCCATTTGTGGAATCAGCGTGGAGAGATTTCACGTGAGATGGCTGAGCTAGAGAAGGTTGTCGATTTGGGGTTGCAGAATCCTGAGCATTTGATGGATTTGGCTTTGGCTTATACCAAACTGAATCGACCGCTGCAGGCAAAAGCTATGTATCAGAAAGTCATTGCTGTGCGTCCTTTGTTGGCTGAGCCTTATCAAGCTTTAGCTGAATTGGCTTTGAAAGAAGCAGCTCATGACGAAGCGATTCAATGGTATGAAGCTGCTGTACGCGCGCGGGCGGATATGAGTCCTTGGTGGTGGCAGATGGGTAAGGTTTATCACGTTGCCAAGGACTATACCAAGGCAGCGGAGTATTACCAAAAAGCGATGGATCAAGGCTGGCAGAGGCCAGAGCAGTGGGCATCCTATTGTCATGTTTTAAGTGAACTTAATCAATGGGCAGCAATAGCCAAAATTTTAGAGCAGGTAAAGGACGCGAATCAGCCACCACATCCCGCCTGGTATTTCTTTGCGGGCAAGCTGGCTTTGGCTCAGGAGAACCCTATGGCTGCTTTGGAGGCTTTTGATTTTGCCTTAAGACTTGAACCTGAGCGCGCAGAGACGTATTATCATTTGGCGTTGGCTTATCGCATGTTGGATGAGCCCGTAGCGGCGTTGGGGGCGCTCAAGAGAGTGCTTAGGTCCCAACCGTATCATGTGAAAGCCGCAGAATTATACAGAGAAATGGAGTAATGATGAGTAAGCAATACAACGTAGCCGTTTTGCCCGGTGATGGAACAGGTCCTGAAGTGGTTCGTGAAGGACAGAAGGTTTTAGAGTTTTTGAGCAAGCGTGATGGTTTTTCACTCAGCTGGAATGAGCATGATTTGGGTGGAGATCGTTATTTAAAATCAGGTGATTTAGTGCCTGATTCTGTGTTGAAAGATTTGCGTGCAGCAGATGCCATTTACTTGGGAGCCATAGGTCACCCCGATGTGAAGCCTGGGATTTTAGAGAAAGGCATTTTGTTGAACTTACGCTTTGAGCTGGATCAGTACATCAACTTGCGTCCAGTTAAATTATACCCAGGTGTTTGGACGCCGCTAAAAGATAAAGAGCCTGAGCACATTGATTTTGTTGTGGTTCGAGAGAACACAGAAGGTTTGTATTCAGGCGTTGGTGGATTTCTGAAAAAAGGAACCACAGATGAAGTGGCCCTACAAACATCTGTAAACACATACAAAGGTGTGGAGCGCTGTATTCGTTATGCCTATGAGTACACTCAGTCGCGTCGCACTCGCAAGAATTTAACTTTGTGCGCTAAGACCAATGTGTTGACCTTTGCTCATGATTTGTGGGAGCGTGTTTTTAACGATCTCGGCAAGCAATATGCGGATGTGACCACGGATTATACGCATGTTGATGCCTGCTGTATGTGGATGATTAAGAACCCGGAGTGGTTTGATGTGATTGTGACCGACAATATGTTTGGTGACATCATTACCGATTTAGGCGCTATGGTTCAAGGTGGTATGGGAATTGCAGCAGGTGGAAACTTAAACCCTGAAGGGGTTTCGATGTTTGAGCCTATTGGGGGTTCGGCACCTAAATACACTGGCAAGAATGTGATCAATCCATTAGCCGCAATTTGTGCAGGTGGCATGATGTTAGACCACTTAGGTGAGCGTAAAGCTGCGGATGATTTAGAAGCTGCGGTGATGAAGGTCACGGCCACAAAGTTAAAGAGTTTAGCCGCAGGTAAGATGGGCTACTCGACGCAAGAAGTCGGTGATTTAGTGGTTGAAGAATTGCAAGCTATGGGTGCAGGCGTATAAAGTTAGGTGACAGGTACTGACCTTTTAAGTGATCAGTTTGAATCAGTACCTGTCATCCATTTTTGAGTAAAAAACGATGTCTAAAAAAGAATTCAATGTAGCTGTGGTGGGTGCGACTGGCGCTGTCGGTCGCACCATGCTGTCTGTTTTAGAGCAGCGGCAGTTTCCGATCAAGAACTTAATCCCTTTGGCTTCAGAGCGGTCCGCGGGTAAGAAGATTCGCTTTGCGGGTAAAGAGGTTGCTGTACAGGTTTTGACTCCAGATGCGTTTGAAGGTGTGGATATCGCGTTATTCAGCGCCGGTGGTGCGCGCAGTTTGGAGTTTGCTCCCGAAGCGGTTAAGCGGGGTGCAGTGGTTGTCGATAACTCTAGTGCTTTTCGTATGGATCCTACGGTGCCCCTGGTGGTACCTGAAGTGAATCCCGAAGCAGTCGCACAACACAAAGGCATTATTGCAAATCCTAATTGTTCCACAATTGTGATGTTAGTGGCATTGAAGCCTTTGCATGATGCGGCTGTATTGGAACGCGTAGTGGTGTCTACCTATCAGTCGGTTTCAGGTGGCGGTGAAAAGGCTATGCTGCAACTCTGGCAAGAGAATCAATCACTCAGTGAGGCCTGGCGTAATTATTCAGCGCATGAGTCCATTCGAGATGCTGTGGCTTTACAAAAAGTTGATGTGTCGAAGTCGCAAGTGATGGCTCAGCGAATTGGGTATAACCTCATTCCGCATATCGATGTGTTTCAGTCGGATGGGTATACCAAAGAAGAACTGAAGATGCGCGAAGAGTCGCGAAAAATTATGGGATTACCGCACTTAAAGGTGTCAGCCACTTGTGTGCGTGTTCCAGTGTTTATGGCGCATTCTGAATCTGTGACATGTACTTTTTCAAAATCGATCAGTCCGCAGCAAGCGCACGCATTATTAAAGAAAGCAGCAGGTGTAGATCTTTTAGATAATCCTCAAGAGAATCAGTATCCGATGCCCTTGGTATATGGTGGGCGAGATAATGTGGGTGTGGGGCGTGTTCGCCAAGATCCTGATGATGCCAATGTTTTGCATTTGTGGGTGGTGGGCGATAACTTGCGCAAAGGTGCTGCATTGAACGCGGTGCAAATTGCTGAGCTGCTTTAACTTTAGATGCATTGCTTGAAGCTAACCGTGGCTTATGACGGCACACGATACTCAGGTTGGCAAAAGCAGCGTGAGAAAAATCAGCCCAGCATTCAAGGCACACTGGAAGCGGTGTTGCAGCAAGTGTTGCAAGAACCGATCAAAATAACGGGTAGTGGGCGCACTGACGCGGGCGTACATGCTTTAGGGCAAGTCGCGCATGTGAAAGTGAAGCAACGTGTTGATCTTTATAAACTGCAGGGATCCTTATTAGGTTTATTGCCGCCCGACATTGCGGTGATGCAGATTGAAGACGCTGAGCCTGATTTTCATGCGCGGTATGGTGCGCAGTCTAAACGGTATCGGTATCGGATTTTTACAGGCCCAGTAGCTGACCCCTTTATCAGGCCTTTTGTGCACACCTATTCGCTTGATTTGAATTTAGCTTTGATGAAACGTGAGACTGAAGTGTTATTAGGTGAACATGATTTTGTCGCATTTGCCCGATCTCGCCATCAGCGTAAAACAACAGTCAGGCGCATACTGGATGTTTCTTGGGCACGCAAAGGTCAAGAGCTGTGGTTTGAAGTTGAGGGAAATGGTTTTTTGTACATGATGGTGCGCAGTTTGGTAGGTACTTTGTTGGATATAGGACGAGGGCATTTGCCAGAGGGGCATATGGAAATGCTGTTACGCACAGGGGAACGTAAACTCGCGGGAGATACAGCGCCAGCTCAAGGGCTGGTCCTGGTTAACGTGATTTACTGAGTAGGGGGACAAGAATGAGCACAGTCCATTCTGGAGACACACAACCACATCGCGCGCAATGGAAAACCCGATCGGGTTTTTTGTTTGCCGCTATCGGTTCTGCTGTGGGATTAGGAAATATTTGGCGGTTCCCTTATGTCGCTTATGAAAATGGTGGCGGTGCTTTTTTGATTCCTTATTTCGTTGCGCTGATTGCAGCGGGAATCCCTTTAATGATTTTGGAACACGGTTTAGGTCACAAAATGCGCGGCTCAGCGCCAATGGCATTTGCCAAGATCAGCCCTAATTGGGAATGGGTCGGTTGGTGGACCGTTATTTTTGTGATGTTTGGCATTTCGCTCTATTACGCGGTTGTGATTTCTTGGTGTGTGGATTATTTGTTCTTTGCAGCCAATTTGAGTTGGGGCGCTGATCCAAATACTTTTTTCTTTAAGGATTTTTTGGGGACGACCTCGGGGCCTGGTGAAGTTGGGGATTTGCGACTGCCAATCCTTTTTTCACTCTTGGGTGTTTGGTTGATCAATTGGGTGGTGGTGTTTTTTGGTGTGCAAAAGGGAATTGAAAAGGCGAGCAAAATATTCATTCCGGTGTTGGTGTTGCTGACGGTGACACTGACCGTGTGGACATTATTTTTGCCAGGAGCCATGGACGGTATTAAGATTTATCTCACCCCTGATTTCAGTAAGTTGGGTGAATTGAGTGTTTGGGGTGCGGCTTTTGCACAGATCTTTTTCACATTAAGTATTGGTTTTGGCATCATGATTGCGTATGCATCGTATCTGCCGCGAAAATGTGACATCAATGCCAATGCAACCATTACCTGTTTAGCGAATTCGATGTACTCATTGGTGGCCGGTGTGGCCGTATTTGGCACACTGGGATTTATGGCTCAACAGTCCGGTAAGCCGTTTTCTGAGGTGGTCACCGGTGGCCCAGGGCTGGCTTTTGTGGCCTATCCTCAGGCTATCAGCACCTTTCCAAGTTTTGCTAAGCTCTTTGGAGTCTGTTTTTTTCTCGCCTTAATTGTGGCGGGGGTATCTTCGTTAGTTTCGATCCTAGAAGCTTTTACGGCAGCGGTGGTGGATAAATTTCACTATCCGAGACGGTCGGTTGTCACTGTTTTGTCGATGTTAGGCTTTTTGGGTGGTATGATCTTTACCAGCGGGGGCGGGTTGTTCTGGCTGGATATTGTGGACCACTGCCTGAGCGAGTATGGGCTTTTCTTTGCCTGTATCTTGCAATGCCTGGTAGTGGGCTGGATTTACAAAGCTAAGAAGCTGCGTGAGCATGTGAATGGGCTCTCCAAGTGGCAGTTAGGGAATTGGTGGGAGTTTTCCATCAAATTCTTGATTCCTGGAGTGTTGTTGTTCTTGGTCATTAGCGGGCTAGCCAAAGACCTCAAAGAGCCCTATGAGGGCTATTCTTGGTTGGCTATGGTGCTGATTGGTCGGGATTGGCTCCTATTGACGTTGATCGCGGCGCTTTTTGTCGCAGCACGACCTTGGCGAAAAAAGCTGAACGAATCATAATTTGACGGCAGAAGTTCTGGTGTTTCTCAGGGCTTGTGGCATAACTATAGAAAGAAAGCATTTTGCGACCATTTCCGTTGACACGGGGAGGGCGCTATGCTAGGATCTCAACACTATGTCTACGACTTATCCTAATGTAAAAGAAATTAAGCAAGATTGGATCTTGGTGGATGCCAAGGATCAGGTGCTTGGTCGCATGGCGACCCAGATCGCTACTCGGTTGCGTGGTAAGCACAAACCCGAGTACACGCCGTTCCTGGACACCGGAGATTTTGTAGTAGTGATTAATGCTGATCGGGTACGGGTTACGGGTAAAAAGCTGGAACAAAAAGAGTACCAGCGCTATTCCGGGTATCCAGGTGGATTGAAGATTGAATCGATGTCCACAGTTATGGAGAAGGAACCAGAACGCGTTATTCGTCAAGCAGTCAAAGGTATGCTTCCGCACGGTCCTTTAGGTCGCGCGATGCTGAAGAAATTAAAAGTTTATGCAGGTACTGAACATCCGCACGCGGGTCAAAATCCGCAACCGGTAGCTTCTAATTAACCACGGAGTTATTGATTCATATGTCAGGTGAAACGCAACAACCAACACAAGCAGAGCCAGCAGTAGCAAAGACGACTACAAGTAAGAAACCCTTAAATTGGGGCACAGGTCGTCGGCGTGAGGCCGTTGCACGTGTTCGGTTAGTTCCGGGGACTGGTAAGATTATGGTCAACAAGCGCGAACTTGATAGCTATTTCCCTCGAGAGTCTGATCGCATTGCGGTTCGCTCACCTTTGTTACTTGTGGAAGAGAACTCAGTTGATGTTCACGCAAACGTTGGTGGTGGTGGACTCAGTGGTCAGTCAGGTGCAATTCTCATGGGTATTGCCCGTGCATTATCCACTACGAGTGAAGTCCATCGGCTTGCTCTCCGCAAAGCCGGAATGTTGACGCGTGATCCACGTATGAAAGAGAGAAAGAAATACGGTCAAAAGGGTGCGCGTAAGCGTTTCCAATGGACCAAGCGTTAATCGGGTATTTCTTTTTCTTGTCGAATTAATTAAATAATGATGGACACTCAACCTCACAGATGGCTCAGCTGCGAATTGCAATTGCAGGGGCAACCGGATACGCCGGCGAAGAGCTTATTCGGATTCTGCTCCAACATCCGCTCGTTTCAGTCACCCATTTGGCCGCATCGGCCAAATGGAGTGATGCTGTTTCTTTAAGTAAAGTCTATCCGCGCTTTGCGCATCTCTCTGATTTATCTGTTCATGCTTTAGATCCTCAAAAAGTTGCTGACGCAGCGGACCTCATTTTTCTTGCATTACCTCATGGAGTTTCTCTGGAGATCGTGCCTCAATTGCGTGACCTTGGCGTGCGCGTCATTGATTTGGGAGCCGATTATCGATTAAAAGATCCTCAAGTATTCGCTCAGTGGTATCAAAAAGAACACACTCATGCCGATCTTTTAGGCGATGCTGTTTATGGTTTGACCGAATGGGCGCAGGATGCGGTTTCCAAAACAGATTTGGTGGCCAACCCGGGTTGTTATGCGACATCGATGGAATTGGCGTTAATGCCATTAGTACAAGCGGGTGTCATCGCGAAGAGTCCTTTGATTGTGGACGCGAAATCGGGAATTACCGGGGCGGGACGTGGGGCTAAATCCCATTTAATGTTTTCAGAAATGAATGAAAATATGTGGGCGTATAAAGTCAATGCTCATCAACATATGCCTGAAGTTCTGCAAACACTTGCCAGTGTTGGATCTTCACCTGATATCTGTTTTGTCCCGCAAGTAATCCCAGCGGATCGGGGTATCAGTTCCATGCTGTATGTCCCTTTGAATGCGTCTTTGCAGTGGAACGATGTTGCTGCGCTGTATAGCAAGGCTTATGACAGTGCGCCTTTTGTACGACTGAAAGCTGAAGGGGACTGGCCCCAATTAGCCCATGTTCAGAATACTAATTTCTGTGACATAGGTTTTAGTGTCGATAACGGGAAAAAACTTCTGATAGTCAATTCAATGATCGATAACCTAGTTAAAGGGGCTGCGGGGCAAGCCGTTCAAAATA
>JAJDCC010000145.1 GCA_029261015.1 Candidatus Omnitrophota bacterium
CATGGTGAGGTTTATGTGACTGAAGATGGTGCAGAATGTGATTTGGATTTGGGGCACTATGAACGGTACACTGGCCAGGTCATGTCTAAGAACAATAGTGTGACTGCAGGGCGCATTTATCATTCAGTCATTTCGCGAGAAAGACAGGGCGATTATTTAGGAGCGACTGTGCAGGTGGTTCCGCACATCACCAATGCCATTAAACAAGCCATCACACGTGTGTCTGAAAAAGGGGCTGTCGATGTGGTCATTGTTGAAGTGGGAGGAACGGTGGGTGATATTGAGGGATTGCCTTTCTTAGAAGCTATTCGCCAATTACGCAATGAATTGGGTAATGAAAATGTGCTCAACATTCATTTGACATTAGTGCCGTATATTCGTGCTGCTGATGAATTAAAAACTAAGCCGACACAGCACTCAGTTGGCAAAATGCGTGAGATTGGTTTGCAGCCGGATATTCTAGTGTGTCGCACTGAAAGAGAATTTTCTCACACCGTACGCGATAAGATTGCTCAGTTTTGTAATGTGCCAGCGCATGCGGTGATTCAAGCTTTAGATGTAAAAGATGTTTATGAGGTGCCGCTTGCTTTGAATAAACAGAAGCTCGATCAAACCATCATCAAAATGCTGAAACTAGAATGTCATGATCATGATTTAGACAGTTGGCGTATCGATGTGGTTGAGCGTGCACGAAAACCTAAATATGAAGCGACCATTGCGGTCATTGGCAAATACATCAAATTGCAAGATGCGTATAAATCGATTTACGAAGCGTTGCGGCATGCTGCTTTATCGCATGACATTGCTTTAGAGATAAAACGCATCGATTCTGAGCAATTAGACGATGATAATGTGGCGACGGCATTAGAAGGCGTTGATGGCATATTGATTCCTGGTGGATTTGGCCAGCGCGGAATTGAAGGTAAGTTGGGGGCTGTGAAATATGCTCGCGAAAAGAAAATTCCTTTCTTAGGCATTTGTTTGGGAATGCAGTGTGCTGTGATCGAGTTTGCACGCAATGTGTGTGGGCTTAAGGATGCTAATTCCACAGAAATCAATACCGATACTCCGTATCCGGTGATCAGTTTGCTGGAAGAACAAGAAGGCGTTAAAGTGATGGGCGCTACAATGCGATTGGGCGCAAACCCCACAACATTGAAACGCGACACCAAGGCTTATGCCGCATATCAAAAAGATGTCGTCGAAGAACGTCACCGCCATCGCTACGAAGTGAATAATGTCTATGTGGAGCAGTTTGAGAAAGCTGGGTTAAAAGTTTCAGGTCACTATGTAAAAGATGGGCACACTTTAGTTGAAATTGTTGAACTCAAAGATCACCCGTGGTTTGTGGCAAGCCAGTTCCATCCTGAATTCATATCACGTCCGGGCCAACCCAATCCAATGTTCCAAGATTTTATGCGCGCAGCTTTGGATTTTGTCCAAGCATCAGGTGGTAAAAAAAAAGCCTCTAGGATAAAAGAACAAGTATGAAACCTAAAACCGTTCACGTTGGTTCTATTCCCATCGGTTTAGAGCACCCCTTCACATTAATCGCAGGTCCTGATTTGATCGAATCTGAAGAGCACTTGATATCACATGCAGAGCGTATTGCAGAAATATGTGCTCAGGCAGGTGTGGGTTATATCGTCAAATGCAGTTATTACAAAGCTAACCGGACATCAGGAAAATCTTATCGAGGCCCGGGTATTGAAAAAGGCTTAGATATTTTAGCTGCCGTAAAAAGTAAATTAGGGTTACCTGTTTTGAGTGATGTGCACTGTTCAGAAGAAGTGGAGCAGGCAGCAAAGGTCTTGGATGTGATTCAGATCCCTGCGTTCTTATGTCGGCAAACCGATTTCATTCAAACAGCAGCTAAGTCAGGAAAACCCTTGCATATCAAGAAGGGGCAATTTTTAGCACCCTGGGATATGCAGCATGTGGTGAAAAAAGCAGAGGATGCAGGGAATACGCAGCTTTTGCTTGTTGAGCGCGGAGCAACTTTTGGCTACAACAATTTAGTCTCAGACATGCGTTCGTTACCGATTATGGCTGAAACCGGTTATCCGGTGATTTTTGATGGGACACATTCTGTTCAGCTTCCCGGTGGTCAGGGGGAATCCTCTGGTGGTCAACGCGAGTTTGTGCCTATTTTGACTCGGGCAGCAGCAGCGACAGGTGCTTGCAGTGGGTTCTTTATGGAAATTCATGATGATCCAGACAATGCTCCCTGTGATGGGCCGAATATGCTTAACCTTGCAGACCTTCCTAAGTTGTTAAAGGAATTGACTGCCATCAAGGCGGCTATTGCTTAAACGTCATTAACCCGAAATTTCGAGGTTACACTCATGGCTCAAAGCCCTAAAACAATCCTTGCTCGCGGTAAAGAAGTGCTACGCATTGAAGCGCAGGCCGTTGAAGCTCTAGTTCCTCACATCAATAAAGATTTCGAAGCGGCGGTTAAAGTGGTGTTGGGCTGTACAGGTCGTGTGATTGTGACGGGTATGGGGAAGGCCGGACTCATCGGTCAAAAACTTTCTGCAACATTAGCTTCCACAGGCACTCCGAGCTATTCTTTGCATCCAGCTGAAGCGATTCATGGTGATATGGGACGTATCACTAAAGAAGATGTCATTTTGGCTTTTTCAAAAAGCGGCGAAAGCGAAGAACTGATTCGGTTGTTGCCCATCATTAAACGTATTGGTGCACAAGTCATCGGTTTTACAGGTCGTATGGAATCCTCCTTAGCGAAGCATTCTGACATTGTCTTAGATGTGAGCGTGAATCGTGAAGCTTGTACGTTAAATTTAGCGCCTACCTCATCGACTACAGCAATGTTAGCCATGGGCGATGCTTTGGCGGTTGTAGTGATGGAGCAAAAAGGATTTAAGGAGCGTGATTTTGCTTTGTTTCATCCAGGGGGTCAATTGGGGCGCCAACTTTTGAGTGTCGCTGAAATCATGCGGACGGGTAAGGATAATCCCATTGTGAAGCATTCAGATAAAGTTGAGCAGGTCTTATTGGCGATCACTCAAGCACGAGCTGGCTCGGCAAGTGTGGTGGATGCTCAGGGTAAGTTGCTTGGGATTTTTACAGACGGTGATTTGCGCCGCCATCTGCGCGAGTCGGGTACTGATTTTGTGAAGGGTAAAGTGTCTGAAGTAATGACTGAAAACCCTAAAACTATTAGCGAAGAGTGTTTGGTCGAAGAGGCTATGCGAAAACTGCAAGAATATCGTATTGATGAGATTGTTGTGGTTGATAAAAAGAACAAACCTGTTGGTTTATTGGATATTCAGGATTTGCTTAAGGCGGGGTTTGATGAGCCGGCTAAAGATTCAAAAACGAAGCGCAGTCCACTTTCTAGGAGGCAATAATGGAACTTCCTAGCTATTTCACCCCTGAAATCATAGAACGAGCCGAGAAAATCACAACGTTAATTGTCGATGTGGATGGGGTGCTTTCTGATGGTTCGATTATTTATGCTGCACATGGTGATGAGCTCAAATGTTTTGATGTTCAAGATGGTGCTGGTTTGGTGTTCTGGAATCGGGTAGGGCTTAAAGCGGCTATCGTGACCGGGCGTCGTAGTAATTTAGTGAAGCGACGTGCTAAAGAAATGCGCGTGGACTACCTTGAGATGGGTGCTTTGAATAAGCTGCCTGCTTATGAAAAAATTGTGCGTAAATGGAAACTCAAAGATGAAGAGATTTGCGCCATTGGGGATGATTTGATGGAGTTGCCAATCCTGCGTCGCGTGGGGCTGGCGGTGGCCGTTCCCAATGCTGTGGGTGAAGTGAAGCGCCAAGCACACTGTGTGACCGAAAGGCCCGGTGGTCGTGGGGCTGTTCGGGAGCTCATTGATGCGCTTTTGAAGATTAATGGGCGCTGGGATGAGATTATGAGGAAATACCAAATATAAGTGATATTAGATTGAAAATCACTTAATTCTAGATAAGAAAACAGATAAAAAACCAAGTTCCTAAATTTCAGGAATTTGGTTTTTTTGTCACAATATCACCTGTCACAACCCTATGAAAAACAACAACTTACGTTAATGGAAAAGAAGATGGATAATCATTTATAAAAGATTGGTAAAAGTATTGAATTTTCTCTCGGACATTATGTATACTCACATTGAGTTCGATAAACCATTAGGGAAAAATACCATGATTAACAAGAAGAACGGAACTCGGAAGCCAGACGACATCATGACGCTTAAGGAAGTAGCTAAGTACTTAGGTTTGCACGTGATGACAGTCTACAAGCTGACCCGTGAAGGTCGAGTCCCAGCAGCAAAGATTGGCGGACAGTGGCGCTTCAAGCGCAATGTTCTCGATCAGTGGCTGGAAACTCAGATGGGTAAAGAAGAACTCCAGTAAACAACTTCGAGGTGGGGCGTAAGCTCAATACCTCGAAGTTTGTTGTTTGGGTTCTGCCAAGTGGATTAACCACTTGGCTCAGACCATCAGTGTATACGGATCTCTTGAGTCCCTTTAAGTATGTTTGAGTCCATCTGTTACTTAAAGAAGGCCTTTTTCATTCATGAGCTAACTCTCTTTGTATAAAGCATTTAGAGGTTGGCTTTTTCAGTTTATCTCTCCTTCACCTGCCTTGACGGGGGTTTCTTTAGAGCGTAAGATACCTGTCTGGTGTCTGCAAACATTAATGAAACACCCCATTCGTCGTAGAGTCTTGTATACGGGTTTTTGTGTCCTGAAAGCGGTTGTTCAAGTGATGCCGTTGGGGGGCGTGAGAATTCTGGGAAAAACGATGGGATTGACCTGTTGGTTAATCCTTCCTGCTCAAAAACGCTTGGCTTTAAATCAGCTCGACATTGCTTTTGGCGATACCAAATCAGCATCTCAGAAAAAACATATTGTTTGGCAGGTTTTTCTCAATTTGGGACTGAATTTTTTTGAATGGCTGAAATTGCCTCGTTTGTCGGCAAGTGATTTGCAGGGGTTGGTGGAATGCTCAGGTTTGGAGCACATTCATTCGGCCTTGAAGCAAAAACGGGGTGTCATGATGTTGTCGGCGCATTTTGGTAACTGGGAAATCATTTCCCCCTATTTAGCCAGTTTAGGTTTTAAAGGATCTGTATTAGCTCGAAAGCTGCGTTATCCAGAGTATGAGCAGTTTTTGATCTCGATGCGTGAGTCAAAGGGTGTGCGAACGATTGAACGAAGTCGCCTGAAGGATGTAGCACGGGCGTTGAAAGAAAATCAGTTGATCGGCATCATGCCTGACCAAGACGTGGATAGTTTAGAAGGACTTTTTGTCGACTTTTTTGGTAAGCCAGCATACACACCGATTGGCCCAGCGGCGGTGGCAATGATGACAAAAGCCCCGATCGTTCCGTGTTTCATTCGCCGTAACAGAAATAAATATATTTTAGAAATATTGCCCGCAGTTGTGGCTCCAGAAAAAGGCGATCGTAAGGAAATTTTGGCACAATGGACGCAGGATTGGAGTCGGGTTGTTGAGCAGCAAATTGCTCGACACCCTGAGCAGTGGGTTTGGGTGCATCGACGATGGAAAACACAGCCGAATCATGAATAAACAAACACAACATTCAGAGTTACCCGTGATGATGAGCGCAGCACAGTTTGCCGCGGTCGGATTGTTTGTCATGTTTTTGGTTTCAGGGTGTGGGGGTGGCAATGAGGATAAAGCTCAGCAGAGGCCTCAATCTTTGATCGATCCCAATGAGACCGCCGTGAGTGATGTGGCTCCTATTAAAGATGGCACTTTAGAAAAATCTTCAGATCAGGAAATATCGGGCTTAACCATGACCGGTTATAACGATGATGGCTCCAAGAGTTGGGAAATGGTGGGGGAAGACGCGACGGTTGACAATTCGGTAGTCAAAATTAAAAGACCGGATGCTATTGGATTTGGTGAGGCAGGCCGTACTGCTTATTTGACAGCGGAGTTTGCACACATCAATCAGGGCAATCGGCAAGTATGGTTGGAAAATGATGTCACGATCCATACGAATGATGGGTTGTGGCTAACAGCGCCTTATATGCATTGGTTTCCTGATAAAGAAATGATGGCTACAGATCGGTCGGTACGTTTAGAGACGGATCATATGTTATTGCGTGGTCGTGGAGGTAAAGCCCAGACGGAATTGAAACACATCACGATGCTTACAGATATTGAGATGGTTTTGAATCCCACTGAAAATGAATCGCCTACAGGGCCCCGGCAAGTATTTATCAATTGTGATGGTCCATTAGAATTTGATTATGAAAAGAACGTCGCGTATTTCAATAACAATGTCCATGTTAAGGATGATAATGGCGATATTTATGGGGATCAGTTAGTTGCTTACATGAATTCCACATCCCATACGATTAAGTACGCTGAGGTGACTGGTAATGTGCGTATTGTGCGTGAGCACAATGTCGCTTATAGTGAACGGGCAGTTTACCAACCGGAAGATGGTAAAGTTACCTTGGTAGGGAGACCTTCACTGGTACTCAATCCAGATGATAATTCTTCTTCACAATTGTCGATGGGTTTGGGAGGCAATTAATGCAACGGCTTGAAAGTCGTCAGCTCATTAAAAACTACAACGGACGTAATGTGGTTAATGGTGTCGATATTTCCGTTGAGCGTGGTGAAGTTGTGGGTTTATTAGGGCCTAATGGTGCCGGTAAAACGACTAGTTTTGCCATGATGGTGGGCTATGTGCGGCCAAATAGTGGCAAGGTCATGCTTGATGGTAAGGATGTGACGCGCAAACCGATGCATATCCGCTCGCGGATGGGTGTGGGATATTTGGCTCAGGAACCCTCTATTTTCAGAAAGCTGACCGTTGAGCAAAACATTATGGCTGTTCTAGAAACAACAGACTTGTCGCGATCACAAAGGCGGCAACGGTTAGATCAGTTATTGAACGAGTTAGGCATTACGCACTTGGCGAGGCAAAAGGCCTTTACTTTGTCAGGTGGAGAAAAAAGGCGCTTAGAAATTACGCGTGCTTTGGTTTCTAATCCTAATTTCATTTTATTGGATGAGCCTTTTTCGGGCATTGACCCGATCACAGTGTTTGAAGCTCAAGAGATGATTAAGGAATTAAAAGGTCGAGGATTGGGAGTTTTATTGACCGATCACAATGTGCGCGA
>JAJDCC010000146.1 GCA_029261015.1 Candidatus Omnitrophota bacterium
ATCTATAAACACCACCCTGACCCCTTCATCAAAGCAATGGCTTTAGGGTATCTCTCAGGACTATCCGGTATGTTGATGGCGAATATGTTTGGATCGCGTTTGAATTCCAATGAGGTGGCTGGATATTTTTGGGTGATGGCAGCATTGATGGCGCGTGCTCATGTATGGACTAAAGAAATTATGGATCAAGAAAAGCAAGAAGTGCGCGCACGTCGTAAAGCCGCCAGTCAAAGGATTTAATGAAGAAGCTTGCGTACGTTGTCAGTCAATTTCCTGAATTACATGAAACCTTCATTCTAAGAGAGATTGTTGAGCTTAGAAAACGAGGGTTTGATATCACAGTGTATTCACTCAAAAAGTGTAAGGATGACATCATTCATCCTGAAGCTCAGGATTTATTGCCGCACACGGTTTATGCGCCTTTCTTTGCCTCCTATCGAGTCTGGAAGGCTGTATTGTTTTGGCTCTGTCGGCGACCAATACGTATTTTGACCTCTTTCTTGAGTGTTATGGCGATGCACATCACCAGTCCTATTGCGCTGCTGAAGATGCTCATCCTTTGGCCAAAGCTGCTTTATTACGCGTATCTGATGCGTCAAGACCACATGCAGCATGTCCACGCTCATTGGGCCACCATTCCTGCCAGCAGTGCCATGTTAGTGAGTGCGTTATTAGACACGGAGTGGAGTTTGACCGCACATGCGTGGGATATCTTTGTGAAAAATCCCAGCTTGAAGAAGAAGATCAAAAAAGCGCGCTTTGTTTTCACCTGCACAGAGTATAACCGTAAGCATTTAGCCAAGCTGGTACCTGAGGCGGCTTCGCGCATTATTTTGATGTATCACGGAGTCAAACTAGGACAAACGCCGACGGCTTTACCTCATCCTCAAAAAGTTCCGCTCATCTTAACGATAGGGCGTTTAGTGGAGACTAAGGGTTATCCGTATTTATTGATGGCACTCAAAATGTTGAAGCAGCGCAATTTAAAGTTTCAATGTGTGATTGTCGGTCAAGGCAATTTAGAAAAGTTTGAGGCATTAGCGAAACGGTTTGATATCAGAGACCAAGTGAAGTTTGTGGGAGCGATGTCACGGCAGGAAGTGCAGGCTTTATATGCCAAGGCGAGTGTTTTTGCATTACCCAGTATTGTGGCGCGCAATGGGGATCGGGATGGCATTCCTAATGTGATTTTTGAAGCTATGGCTGCTGGATTACCGATAGTATCCACGCAAATTTCAGGAATTCCAGAAGCGGTGGCAGAAGGTGAAACGGGATATCTTGTACCTCCTAAGGATGCCATTGCGTTGAGTGATGCGCTTGAGAAAATCCTGAAAGATTCTGCTAAAGCCCAAGAAATGGGACGTGTGGGTCAGAAGCGTGTTGCTGAATTATTTGCTGAAGATTTACACATGGACAAGCTTGTGGAAGCTTTTGATGAGCAACTTGAAACCATTCACCGGGTGCGAGTGCTTTTAATGATTTGGTCATTAGAAGTGGGAGGCGCTGAACGTGTCGTTTCTTTACTTGCGCAAAATTTGGATGCAGATCGGTTTGATGTGCATGTGGCTTGTTTGAATCATCGGGGTGTTTTGGCCGATGAATTAGAGAAAAAAGGGATTCCCGTGCATGCTTTGCATAAAAAGGGAGCTATTGATTTAGGTTTTTTGGTGCGCTTGATCCGCTTGATTCGAAAAGAAAAGATCGATTTGGTGCATACCCATTTATGGGGAGCCAATTTGTGGGGGCGTTTGGCTGCTTGGTGGACGCATCGTGCTTGTATTGTGACAGAACACAATGTAGATACTTGGAAAAAGCCTTTTCATTTTTGGATGGACCGCAAACTGGCTCCATGGTCACGGTATGTGATTACCGTGTCCAATGCGGTTGCACAGTATTATCAGGAGCATAAGTTGCCTAAGGGTTTGTGTCGTGTGATCCCCAATGGCATTGATGTCAATCGGTTTCCGGCAAGCCAAACCTCATCGCTATATCAAGAGTTGGGTTGGGTGGATGATGAAGTGGTTTTTGCGGCAATAGGGCGTTTGGTTCCGGCTAAGAATCAAAAAGTTTTTGTGGAGTCCATGGCGCAGGTGATTGCCAAACATCCGCAAGCACGTGCGTTAATTTTGGGCCAAGGACCGCTTGAAAAAGAGCTGAAACAACAGATCGAAGATTTAGGATTGCAAGGCAAGGTGGTCATGCCAGGCGTGCGTCATGATATGCCGCAGATTCTTGCCGGGTTGAAAGCTGTCGTATTCACTTCTCAGCGCGAGGGTTTGCCGATGGTGCTTTTGGAGGCTATGGCGAGCGGGTTACCCGTTGTTTCAACCCCCGTTGGCGGAGTGCCTGAGGTTTTGCGTAACGATGAAAATGGTTGGTTGATTGCTGAAAATGATGTGACGGCGACTACAGAACGTTTGTGTTGGATGATCGATCACGCTGAGGCTGTGCAGCAGGCAGGGAAAACCGCACAGAAATTGATACGAGATACGCTCAGTGTCAGCGCAATGACCGTGCAGCATGAATCCCTGTATTTGAACACCGTTAAGCCGATTAAGCGTATCGTGCATATCATTGATGATTTGCATGGTGGAGGGGCTCAACAACAACTGTATGAATTGGTCAGGAACCTGCCTAAGGATGAATGGGACCCGATTGTGATCAGTCTATCCCAAGAGAAATTGCAGTTAGCAGACCAATTTGAGCAGGCAGGAATTTCGGTGCAGTGTATCCACCAACAGGGCAAATGGTCTTGGTCCTGTTTCTGGGAACTCGTTCATACACTCAGGGCTTTGAATGCTGATGTGGTGCACACCTGGCTGTTTACAGCAGACCTCTATGGTCGATTGGCCAGTCGCTGGTTAGGCCAAGCTTGTGTGATCAGTTCGATTCGGAGTGTGCAAACGGATAAGCCCAAACATTATGTGTGGGTAGATCGATTCCTAAAAAACATCACACATAAATTCATCGTGAATGCTGACATCATTCAACCCGTGATGCATGAGCGCGAGGGTGTGTCTTTTGATAAAATCAAAACGGTGCACAATGGGATTGATCTTGAGAATTTTATAAGCAATGGCCATGCGCAGACGGTGCGTGAAGAACTAGGCCTCAGCCGTGATGATCAAGTCATCGGCATAGTGAGCCGATTGATGCCTGTTAAAGATCCGATGACCTTTTTGTTAGCTGCGCGTGCTGTACATCAAGAAATGCCCCAAGTGAAATTTGTGATTGTTGGGGATGGTGAGTTGTCCGAAGAATTGCAGTCGCATGTTCAAGATTGGGGACTTCAGGGGCAAGTGATCTTTACAGGTTTCCGTCAGGACCGCGCCCGATTGCTTTCGGCCATGGATATTGTGGCGTTATCTTCATTGTATGAAGGGTGTTCCAATGCCATCTTAGAAGCCATGGCAGTAGGGAAACCGGTTGTGGCGACAGATGTGGGTGGCAATCGGGAATTGGTACGTGTAGGTAAGTCAGGCTATTTAGTGCGGGCTCAAGACCCCAAAGCGATGGCCGATGTTTTTAAACAGCTTTTAAGAGATGATGCTTTGCGCATTAAAATGGGGCACATGGGCCGCCAACTGGTTGAAGAGAATTTTACTTTGGAACAACTGGTACGCAAAACCTCAAAAGTCTATCGCGAACTTTTAGACAAACAAGCCTCACGCTTGGCATAAGGAAACATGAAATTTAAAACACTCTTTATTTTAATCTTGATAGCCGGGTTGAGTTTTGCGGCAGGTAAATGGGGCGGTGCGCTTATCCCTCGATTGAAACAAAAAGCTGTAGCGATGAAATCTGAGGTCTCCATCCCTGTGCCGACAAAGAGTGTGTCTTATGATGTATTCCGTTTCGATTCTCCTAAGACACTCAAAACGTGGAAGCTGCGTGATGTGCAGGCTGAGTTAAGCCAAAATGAAATCGGTTCAGTTCACCTTAAATACGGAACCCAAGAAAAGGCGCCGGCTTTTTACATTGAAGAAGGTTTAGGTGGGCGTAATGGCGATTGGTCTCAGTACGGTGTGATGAGTTTTGAAATCACCAATCTCACAGAAAGTCCCCAACACTTGACCCTGCAAGTTAAAGATGCAGGAGGTTCGCGCTATAAAGAGGAACTCGAGATTGGTGCGAATGCTAAAGAGAAAATTGATGTATCGGTCGATGCTTTGCGTGCCAGTCTTGATGTGCGTAAAGTGCGTCAATTCAATTTATTTCGCTGGGACCCCAAGCAGCCAGCAGAATTTTTGCTGAGTAGTTTTGCTTTTCAGTCTCAACAAAAATATGAAGAACAATTTGAGCAAGAGGAATCCGTTTCAGAAGATCAGATTCCGGTCAATTGGTGGGCTGAGCAATTCAAACAGCACTATCAACAGTATTGGGAACAATACGATCCACAAATGGATGCGCAAATTGTGCGCGTTCCCTTAAATGTGATTGATGAAACTCGCGTGGTGCGTCGCAGTTGGCCTTTGACGGGCGGGGTGCCTTTGCCCCAAGGAGCCGTAAAGTCATTAGATCAGTTGCGTGTCACCGATTTGCAGCATCAGGAAGTGCCGCGTCAATTCAGGTCTTTAGCGACTTGGGCCGATGGCAGTATCAAATGGGTTCAGGTAGATTTACAAGCTGATGTGACGCCTAATTATCATCCCACCTTCTTTCTAGAATTTCGACAGGAGCCCTTTTTGCCGTTGGATGACACGTCTCGGTTGGTGTTGAATGACACGCCAGAGCGTGTGCAAATCACTACCGGTCCAATGCGGCTTGAAGTGTCTAAACAGCAAGCCACTTTTTTGGATGCTGTCTGGTTGGATGCTAATGGAGATCAAACTTTTAGCGATGAAGAGCGCGTAGTTTTGCCTAGCGATATGACGGTTGATTTTCGTGGCGAATCTTATGCGGCATCTTTGGACAAAGACAGTTTCACTGTGACTGTTGAAGAAAACGGGCCTTTAAAGACCACACTTAAAATGACAGGGTGGTATGTCAATGAACAAGGCAATCGCTTTTGTCAGTATGTCATGCGCTTACAGGCGTTTACCGGACAAAGTTTTGTACGCCTTTATCACACCTTAATTTACACGGGCTATCCTGAAAACAAACACCACTTCATCTTTGAAGATCTTGAAATGCCTGAAAATGAAACCATTGAGTCCTTTGGATTAGATTTGAACCTCAATTTGGAAGGGAAACAGGCCTACCATACTGCTGATAACTATGGTTTGGTTTTTGAGCCATTGGTCCAAGATGTGGCACTCATTCAAAAAAATCCCGAAGAGTTGGTGCTGTATGACGGTGTGGAATTAACACGCGAAACCCGTCAGACAGAAGGTTGGTTGGATGTGGCCGATGAGCGTCATGGCGTGAGTGTTTATGTGCGTGAAAGTTGGCAGCAGGCTCCAAAGGGTTGGCGTGTCACTAAAGTGGAAGGGCAAGCGCCGCAGTTGAGTTTGGATTTATGGCCCAAATTAGCAGGTGAGTTAGATTTAAAGACCGAAGCCGAAGCCTATGGCCCTGGAGCGGTGGCACGTGGCAGTGCTTTTGGTCTGGCTAAAACGCATGAAGTGTATTTGTATTTTCATCCCACAGCAGTGCATGGGGCCTATTTGCAGCAGGTTGCAGAAGCTTTTGATCAAAGTCCTGTGCTGTTAGCGGATACTGGTTGGATCACTAAAACAGGGGCTATGGGGTATTTGGTGTCTAAAGATGAGAATGCCATGATCTTTGATGCTGAAGTTTTGCTAGGCAATCTCTTTGATTGGGCTTTACGTCAGCCCACCAATTTTAATTGGTACGGGATGTTGGATTATGGAGATACACGCTTGTGGTATCGGCGTGATGCCTATGATAAATCGTATACAGAGTGGGGCTGGCACCCTGAAGGGCGCTGGGGCTGGTTCAATAATGAAGGTGTGGGGTTACATACGGGATTGCTGTTGCAATTTGTGCGTACAGGCGACATTGATTATTTTAGATTTGCTGATCGCAATACCAAACATGTGATGGATGTGGATACAGTGCACTACAACACAGTGGCTAATGATAAGCGACTCAAAAAATTGATTTCAGATGATTTCAGCCAAGTAGGATCCATGCATCGGCACAATGCCAATCACTGGGGGGGACGTAATGAAGAAACGTCACACACCCATTTGTTAGGTTTCTTGTATCACTATTACTTAACTGGCTATACGCGGTCGATGGATGTGGCGCATGAAGTCGGAGAGTTTTTACTCAAAGACAAAGTGACTTACTACAAACATCCAGATATTGCTCCACAGCGTTCGGTGGCTAATGCATTATGGGGCACGATCGATATGTATGCGGCCACACATGAAGAGAAATATAAAGAAGCTGCTGATCGTTGGGCACGTGTTTTAGTGCGTGGCCAAAAAATGGATGGCAGTTGGACCGAAAGTTACAATCCAGTTAAGAAAGTTTGGTTTGGTGGTCCTAAACCAAGATTTGTGGCTTTGTATACGGTGCCTGCTTTGATTGCTTATCATCAACAAACCGGAAGTCCCAGTGTTGCGCGCAGTATTGTGCGCGCTGTCGATTATTTGATCAAGAAAGAACGTTTCTTGCCGTATTTTGATGGACTGGCTTATGCATATCGGCTTACGGGTAAAGACCGCTATTTGGGTAAAGCTCGCGAATTATTGAGTTTTCAGATTCAAAGTCAACAAGGCAGTGGCACTGGAGCGTTGGGTGGAGGCATGGTGTTTCAAAAGCAAATTTATGATCGTGTGCCGCCACTACTCTTCAGCGTGCCTTATGGTATTGGGGGCTTTGTGGATGATTGGGTTTTCCCTCAGCCGGAGCCAGAACCGGAGCCCGCGGTGGTGCCGGAGGCGGCCAAACCCTCTCATAGCAGCATACGCGAAGCCGGCAGTTTAAAAGCCGGCGTTGCTGTCTCTTTGCAACGCGTTTTCCCTAAGGTTAAAGAATTGCCTGTGTTGCAAAATCAAATCGAGTTGGCTTTGGCGCAGAATGAAGCTGAAAGTG
>JAJDCC010000147.1 GCA_029261015.1 Candidatus Omnitrophota bacterium
GGTTGCAGAGAAAGCCGGTGTGGCACCACCGCGTTTTGTGGTTTCTCATAACATCGCCTGGTTAGCGGCTTGTGTCTCAGAAGGGGTGTTTGGTTTTTTAGGTAAAACGCCCATGTTAACGCGCCAAGCGGTTTCTTTTGGACGTAAAGGCCAGCGCCTTAGTGGACAGAAGGCACGTGATGAGTTAGGATTGCCTCAAACTGATTTAAGCATTGCGGTCGAACGTGCGGTGAGCTGGTTTCGCTCTCAAGGGTATTTAAAAAAGAACTGAAACGCTATGGATAAAAAAACGTCTTCTCACATTCCCAAAGGTTTCGTGTTAGGGGCCTTAGTTGTTGCTTTGCTATTTGGCATGCGTTGGATTCGGTCTGAAAGGCAAGCGGGTCCAGGGATTGACTGGCAGCCGTTCACCATAGAGGCTTTTCAACAGGCAGATCGGCCTGTTGTGATTGATATGTATGCTGATTGGTGCATGCCGTGTGTCGAAATGGAGCATTCAACGTTTAAGCATCCTGAGGTGATTGCCCTCATGCCTAAGGTGCTACCACTGCGTATTGACGCCACCGATCAGGAGAATCTTCCGGCAGATATTGAAGCTTTCATGGATGATTATGGTGTATTTGGACTGCCAACGATCCTTTTTTTCAATGATCAACAGGAAGAGCTTAAAGAGTTACGCTTGCTGGGATTTGAGACAGGTAAGGGATTTGCGAAGCGAATTGCGTCCATTTTGTAGATACTCGTCATAAATCTACCATGAGGATGAAATTACTGACTGTCCTCAGCCGTCATTTCGTTTTACAATACCCATTCAGCAGGAGGTTCATCCATGAAAATAAAAACGCGAGTTATCCTATTCCTTATCGCTCCCTTGGTGGGGTGTGCGGTTCCGCAGACGAATTCTAATGTCATACGGTTACAATCGCATATTGAAGTCCTAGAACAAAAGATTGCGCAAATGGAGCGCATGGAGTCAGCTCAAAAATTGGCAGAACAAACACCGGAGCAACCGCAGGTTTTAGAGGTTCCCAGTCAAAGCCAACCAGAGTCTTTACCTCCACGCATGACATCAGCACCAGAACGCGCGACGGCCAGTGTGCCTTATCTTCCTGAAGAAGATGACGCTGCGATGGAACTGGCTTATACGCCCCCTTCTACCGATGCAGTGCAAAAAGCTTTGCAGGATGCGGGTTTCTATGAAGGGAATGTAGACGGTGAAATGGGACCGATCACACGAGGCGCTGTCCGTGAATTTCAACGCATCCATGGTTTAGAAGTGGATGGTGTGATTGGGTATCAAACCTGGAAAAAACTCAAATCTTATACACAAATAACAACAGAATAGTGGGTTAATTGACTTATGAAACAAACACTCAAGTGGAATTCAAATTCAACGGTCATCAAAGACGCTTTAGCACGTTTTGAAAAAGAAAACTTTGTGCAACGTCTGTGGGATAAAGACACCACGTTGTGGTCGCAAGAGGCAGAAGAGCAAAAGACCATCGATAACCGTTTAGGTTGGATGCGTGTGCCTGGTATGTTGGCTGCAGACAACGCCCGTCTGAAAGCCTTGGCTGCTCGCGCTAAGGATCAAGGAGTTGCGCATGTGGTTCTATTAGGTATGGGTGGCAGTAGTTTGTTTGCGGATGTGTGTCGTGAGACGTTTGGTTCTTTAAATTTGGGTATTCCGATGAGTGTGTTGGATACCACAGATGCCACGCAAATTGAATCTGTTCGTAATTTAGCTGCAGCCGATAAGACATGGATTGTGGTGTCTTCTAAGTCAGGCACAACCGCAGAATCTTTAGCATTGTTGCAGCATTTTTGGGGTTGGTTTGAAAAGGCCGGTTTAACAGCGGGAGAGCACTGCATTGCGGTTACCGATTCAGGAACACCACTAGAAGCTTTGGCTAATGAAAAACAATTTCAAGAGGTGTTTGTCTTAGATCAGGCTTTGGGTTCGGATGTCGGCGGGCGTTTTGCTGCGCTCACTTATTTTGGTTTGGTTCCAGCAGTTCTTCAGGGTTTAGATATTGATAAGTTACTTGCCTCTGCATTGAAACTGTATGACCAATGTGGTGCAGGTCAACCACTTGCTCAAAATACAGCAGCCGAATTAGCTGCATATACGATAGCGCTGGGACAATCAGGGCGTAACAAGCTTTCTTTATTGTGTGCACCGGCCATTGCCAGTTTTGGAACTTGGGGTGAGCAGTTAGTGGCAGAAAGCACTGGGAAAAAAGGTCAGGGTATTGTTCCTGTAGTAGGAGAAACCTTGCATGCCATTGATCAGTATGGCAATGACCGTGCTTTTATTGAAATGCAAATCACATCGGCGATTGACACTAAGGTGCGAGAGCAGGCAGAGAAGCTGGTCGCAGCAGGGCATCCTGTATTGAGTATCGAATGGACAGATCGATATGAGCTGGGAGCTGAGGTGGCCAAATGGTCTCTAGCAACAGCATGGATGGGGGCTTTATTAGGGTACAATCCCTTTGATGAGCCGAATGTTTGGGAAACAAAAAACAAAACCAATGCTTTCTTAGCGGACTTTGCAGAAAAGGGCAAGGTGGATGAGGGGCAAGCGGTGTTGGTTGAAAAAGATGTGGCAGTTTATGTCGATAATAGCGATGTTGAGGTGACGCAAGCTAACGACCTTAAGTCTGTTTTGACGGCTTTTTTGCGACAAGCTAAAGCGGGTGATTATTTGGGGCTGCTCAATTTCTTACCCCGCACCTCGGCTATTGATGAATCGGTCATCAGCATTGGGAATCGTTTAGGCAATCAGTTGCGTGTAGCGCCCACAGTAGAATTTGGCCCCCGGTATTTGCATTCAACAGGCCAGTTGCACAAAGGGGGACCAAACACAGGGCTTTTTGTGGTGCTAACAGGCAGTGCTGATAATGATTTGGATATTCCGGGTCAGCCCTACGATTTCAATGTGTTGAAGTTTGCTCAGGCCCTAGGAGATTGTCAGGCGTTGAGAGACAATTCGCGCCGTTTACTGCGATTGCATTTGACAGGGCGTATGGAATCGACAGTCCAAAAGTTAAGACAGACCTTGGATGAAGTGATTAAGGAATTGGATACCGCTAAAGCTTGATCCAGGTGTTTAAACGCGGTACGATATAGCCAACTAAGAACCGTCCGTTTAAAGAAAGGTGACTATTCAGATGTGTTGGGATCGACTCATTGAAGCAGAAACCGCCGCCTCCAACCCAGAATCGCGTGTTCAAGAAGTCGAAACGCCTTCTGAGGTCGATCGTATTCTAGCCAGCCTGTATCAAGCTGAACTAGAAGAGGCTCAATCACCTTGATCAATACTCTATGACTCCCGAATATTATCAGCAGTACATTATTGTCGGTGTGCTGATTTTTGGCGCATTGGGCATGGGTATTTTGCCTTTAGTGCTTGCTAAGTTTGTGGCTCCTAAAAAGCCCAATCCTACCAAACAGGCTCCCTACGAATGTGGGATGGAAGCCTCAGGCGACCCTTGGGTTCAATTTAACGTTCAGTACTATATTTATGCCCTCCTTTTTGTCATTTTTGATGTCGAAATTTTGTTCATTTTGCCGTGGGCGTTGGTATGGCGAAACTTAGGCATTATGGCTTTCATTGAAATGATTCTTTTTATCGCAATCCTGGGTGTTGGGCTGGCTTATGCCTGGCGCAAGGGCGCACTCGAGTGGGATTAACTAGCATGCCGAAACAAATACTGAAACTGCGTTATGCGCATCGTTCCTTTGTGCGGCGTATTGATGTGTATACGCCTCCGCAGTTTCTCGCGCAAGCCTTGTGTAAGCATTTGTTTGAGCATACTACTGAGAAAGTGTCTAATGGCTGTTGACGAAGCATTACAAAGTGAAATGCAGCGGGAAGGCGTCTTTTTGACCCAGTGGGACAAGCTGGTCAATTGGGGACGCAGCAATTCGATTTGGCCCATGCAATTTGGTCTGGCGTGTTGTGCGATTGAAATGATTGCCAGTGCGGCGTCGCGTTATGACATTGCCCGTTTTGGTTCAGAAATTTTCCGTGCCTCGCCGCGTCAAGCCGATCTCATGATTGTAGCCGGAACCGTCACCAAAAAGATGGCGCCCCAGGTCGTGCGTTTGTACAATCAAATGCCAGAACCTAAGTATGTGATTTCCATGGGCGCGTGCGCCACTTCAGGTGGCCCATTCCACAAAGGCTACAATGTGCTTAAAGGGGTTGACCGATATATTCCGGTTGATGTTTACATTCCAGGGTGTCCTCCCACACCCGAAGCTTTACTGCAGGGGTTAATCAAATTGCAAGAGCGCATCAATACCCATTCTGTTGCGGAAGAGGTTGCCGCTAAAGGGGACTATCCTGTGCCAGAGTATGGTCCGAAGGGGTTAGTGCCTAAGTACCACAAGGATGTGTGGTCTCCTAAGAATGCAGCAACGCCTCCCGATAGTCCGTCAGAGGCCAACGCCTCATGAGTGTCGTGGTTGATGAGGTTTTAGCTGCATTGAATGGTGCCAATGCACAGTGGCAAGTCACTCTCGATG
>JAJDCC010000148.1 GCA_029261015.1 Candidatus Omnitrophota bacterium
AATCACCCGCCCTTGCCGGTCCAATTCTTCACCCAATTTCTGATTCAAACCCGAAGGCTTCACCCCTGCCGCCCAGAGAATCGTGGCACATAAAATCCGTTCACCGCCCACTTGCACTTCTCCTGGGCCTATATGGGTCACCGGACTTTGGGTCCATACTTGAACCCCAATTTGCTCTAAATCACGTACCGCACGAGAAGCCAGCTTCTCATCAAACGAAGGCAAAATACGTGGGCCGGCTTCAATCAAAACGATGCGCGTTAACTTAGGGTCAATATTGCGAAAATCTTTAGCCAACGTAAAGCGACTCATCTCACCCACAGCACCTGCAAGTTCCACACCTGTTGGCCCACCTCCAACAATGACAAAGGTTAAAAGCTCTTTCTTGCGCTTGGGATCTTGTTCTTTCTCTGCATCCTCAAAAGCACTCAGCACACGCCTACGGATTTCTGTAGCCTGCTCCAGTGTTTTAAGGCCTGGTGCATGTTCTTCCCATTGATCATTACCAAAATAAGCATGCTTAGACCCACAAGCCAAAATCAAATAATCGAACGGGTAGCTGTTGGCAGCGGTTTGCACGCATTGATTGTGCAAATCGATGTCGAGGACTTTTTCCTGCAATACTGATGTGTTTTGTTGTCCTGCCAATAAAGCGCGAATCGGTGCTGCGATATCTGCTGGACTTAAACCCGCCATCGCCACTTGATACAATAAGGGTTGAAATAAATGGTGATTGCGCTGATCAATCAGCGTCACATGAAACTGCTCTTTATCCGCAAATTTTCGGGCAGCGTTCAACCCTGCAAAACCGCCTCCTACAATAATCACTTTTTTAGGTGTCATCAGTCATCTTCTATTCTTTATGGGATAGCGTAAAAAATTCCGGGAACGAATCTTTATTGTAAAGACATGTCCCCGGAATTCACAAGCTTGATTTCAAATACAACAAATTACACTAGAACTATGAACTGCAAACGTACTGAACGTCTAGAGGTTCCCAAACTTCAACACCGATAATGATATTGTCCACAAGACCGGCCAAGCCACTCAAAAAACTCCTTTCGGTCTGAACCATGCTCCACCCCTTACCGGGACAGCGATCATTCATATCCACAGGAGCGCTCGCTTCAATTAAGCGAAAAGCCGCAATATGGTGCCATTCTTGAGTCGTGGTTCGCGAATCCCCCGTTTCTCCAGAGTGAAAGCGAATTGTAGAACACCCTGCAGTGAGCACTAAAACGACTAAACCTAAAACACTCATCTTTGATTGCTTCATGGCGCCCCTCATCAGCTACACCAAACCTTTGCAGTACGCGGCGTATAAATACCCAACGTAATCGCTCCTAATAATCCATCTAAGAACGTTTCTTGCGTTTGCATTTGTTCAGCCTGACCACTTGTGCACACATCTTTGATGTTCACATCATGATCGCCAATCAAACCGAATAGGAAAAAATGCTTAGATTCTTTATACGTAGGCGTAGAGGATAAAGTTGCCCGTCCCTGTTTATTAATGGTTACGGTAGAACATCCACTGATGACCAACGCCAACAAAACAGCACCAGCTGCTTTTGTTTTTTGCTTATCCATAGTGCCCCCTGTGTAGACCGTCCAGTCAATTTCACGCATGTGTCACAGCTGCAACGGTTAATGGAGATTTTATTTTAATGCATCTCCACCTCAACTTCTCTTATTTTTTCTTCCAGGCAAAAACACATGCACAATCCAACGCCAGTGCAGCACTAAATGGATCAGTAAGATCACTAATAGCACCACCGCTATCCAGAAGTGAATATCACCCCATTCATGCCGATTCCATCCCCATAAAGTCACCGCTTCACGAGAGCGCCTCCCTTGCCCTAAACCTCCACTTCCAGGCGGCAGGACAAATCTGAGAATCGCTCCGGTAGCCAACAGCATTAAACCACTCACAAAAGCCATAGAATCAATCAGGATATTTTTCGTGACAGGCTTCATCTCATCCTCCTCAAATCAAGCCTAAGCGCAACCGGCTCTGACCTCTATGAGATTTCACATAATTTAGCGACACTTTTGTCTACTTTCAGGTAAGCTTAGTTAGGTAAAAATGAAGAATCAGCGCCTTCCTTGGGTGAAAGGGTTATGTGTTCTGGCTGTCTTGGTCAGTATTGCCGAGGGGCTTTTCATTAAGTCACTCCTCAATCGAGGCATTCAAACCACGCCTTTTGAATTACTCGTCGATAAAGAAGCTCCCTATGCAGAGCAAATCAAAGAAATCATCAAACCCCTTAGATACTCCGGATTACCTGCATTACTGAATCCTGAGGTCTCTCTAGGCATCGATGCTCAAAACCAAACCTGGACGCTTACCCATTATCATCACTATGACGATAAACAAAGAATTCAATTGAATCAAAACCGCTATGGCATCTGCCAAACACTCACAGCCTATACCTATGCCAAACTCTTACCGCTAATCGATTTAGATCGCTACACGCTCAGCGCATTTACAGTAGCCGAATCTTCTTTCTTCCCTACGCCTACTGGCAACCATATCGTGTTATTGCTTAAAGATAAGCAGGACGATTCTATATTTGGAAAATACATCATTGATCCTTCATTCAGGCGTTATCAAAACATCCAGGAATTTCGTACCTATGGATTTCAATCCGAAGTAGAGGCTCCCGCTCTCGTAGCCCTGCCAACACCCGATATGGTGAATGACGCAGGCCGTAGCTCCCCTCTGGAAGTGCGAAAAAATCGCCTCATTGCCATGGGTGTTAAAAGCATCGAAAACCAGTTCGACCACCAGCATTTTGAGATCGGTCTGACCGTTAAGGAACGACACGATTATGTAGGGAGTTCCCTAATAAGGGTTAAAAAAGAAGGCACAGAACTTAAGATCACCGAAAATCGCAAACTCATTACTCAAGTTTTAACACCCACCGAACACGTACTCCTGCGCAAGCGTCTCGTCAAACTCGCTAATGGCGCCAAAAAACATCGCACAATTGAAGTGCCCGCCCCTGTAAAATAACCCTTTTTTCGCCCCACCGTATTGACGCTCCGCACGATTGGCCCTAAGCTAGGCGAACTATGCCAGCTATCTTACAGATCAAAAACATCCAAAAAAGCTTCGGTGCTCGCGAAATCCTCGAGGACGCCTCGGTGACGCTGAACACAGACCAAAAAGTCGGTTTTATCGGCCGCAATGGTGCCGGAAAATCCACTTTATGCAAAATCATCACAGGCCACGAACCCGCAGACTCTGGCGAAGTCGTGTTTAGCTCAGACCTACAATTGAGTTATCTCGAGCAGCATGATCCCTATGAAGACGATGAGCGTGTCATTGATTTTCTGGAACGCTATACCCAACAAGAACCGTGGCGATGCGGGCAAGTTGCTGCACAATTTCAGCTAAAGAATGAATTACTCGAAGCTCGTGTTAAAAGCCTATCCGGGGGATATCAAACTCGCGTTAAGTTAACCGCGATGCTTTTGCGCGAACCCAATTTTTTGATATTGGATGAACCTTCCAACTATCTCGATCTTAAGACACTTATTCTGCTGGAAGAGTTTTTGCAAGACTTCCGCGGTGGATTCATCATTGTTTCACATGACCGTGAGTTTTTGAAAAAGACCTGCGACCACACACTGGAAGCCGAAAACGGCAAGCTCAGCCTTTACCCAGGGAATGTCGAAGACTATTTAGAATTTAAGCAAGAGCAAGAATCCATCATTGCTAAAACCAATCAGAACATCCTGGACAAAAAGAAACAACTACAAACCTTTGTAGATCGCTTTAAAGCAAAAGCCTCCAAAGCCAGTCAAGCCCGCTCCAAGATGAAACAAATTGAAAAACTCACCACCATTGACATTGGTGCCGCGCAAGGTAATGTGCGCATCGCCATTCCACATGGCCCACAACGCAATGGGCTCGCTTTTCGCTGTGAAGATTTGACCATTGGTTATCCTGAAGCCGTCATCGCTGAACGCATCTACCTCAATTATGACCATGGCGCCAAAATTGCTATTTTGGGAGACAATGGCCAAGGGAAAACGACCTTCATGAAGACCATTGCCGGTGATCTGGAGAAAAAGGGTGGAGACATCAAGTGGGGTTATGCCTGTGAAGCTGCTTATTACGCACAACATGTGGTCACTCAGCTCGATCCGACTCATACGGTCTATAAACATTTAGAAGAAGCCGCCGCTCCAGATGTCACCAAACAGGACATTCTCGCTATGGCCGGCTGCTTTCTCTTTCGTGACAATGACATCAAAAAGAATGTGAATGTTCTCAGTGGAGGCGAACGCGCTCGTTTGTGTCTAGCCGGACTACTACTGAAGAAGCGCAACGTCATTATGCTAGATGAACCTACCAATCACTTGGACTTTGAAACCGTAGAAGCCTTAGGTGCTGCCTTGAAACGCTTTACCGGTACCGTATTTTTCATCAGCCATGACCGAACTTTCGTCAACATGATTGCGACTGACATTGTAGAAGTCGCTGGGGGCGCTGTAAAAAGTTATCCTGGAACCTATGCAGACTATGTTTACCGCATGGAGAACCAAGTGCATAAAGAATTGGAAAGTAGCGGCAGCACGAATAAAAAAGCCAAAGCTAAAAAAGTCGATGAAAAGAAATTGCGCAAACAGCGCGACTTTGCCAAGCGTGACATTGCTAAGAAATTAAAACGTTGCGAAAAGCAGCAAGAAAAACACCGCAAAGAAGTTGAAGAACTTGAAGCTGAGATGGCCAATGATCCCTCTGCCTGCACTCACGCTAATGCTTCCCGCCACGAATCACTGGCCCAACTCATTAAAGACGAAGAAGAACGCTGGCTGGAATTGCAAACCGAATTAGAAAAGCTAGAAGACTGAAGAAGGAGATCTCTGCTATGCGAATGAACCATTCCCTAAAATCACTATCGGCTATCGCTAGCATGTGTCTACTGAGCTTCACTTTGCCTGCTTGTAGCGACGCCTCACAAGGAAAGCAAGCGCCCTCCACCACAGCATCGACAACAGACCCAACGCCGATACAAGTTTCTTTAGAAGCTCCCGATACTATTAATGCCGGAGATATTGAGGTGCTGATCACGGGGCTCAAATCTGATGAAGGTACCGTGAGGATTGGCCTATACGACGATGAACTCAATTATAAGGAAGGGTTACGCTCTTTCCGTCATCAAGTGATTCCCATTGAATCAGGGATAGCCAAGTGCACTTTTGAAAGCATTCCTTATGGAGAATATGCCATCACCCTGTACCATGATGAGAACGAAAATGTTTTATTAGATAAACGCATCACCGGAATCCCCAAAGAATCCTACGGTTTTTCCAATAATATCAAACCCAAACTCGGCATGCCTGAATTTGAAAAAACAAAGTTTGTTTTCAATCAAAACAAGATGCACCAGGAAATCGTTGCACAATAATCACTGCGTTTCTTTGTAGTGGTCAAAAAACAGCAACACATCGGCTAAAAGCGATGCCTTCTTGCGCAGTATCCTTGAAAACACTGCGACCATCTCCGGATGATTGATCTCTTCATACGTTTTGACCCGCACAATACCCCCCGCATCCTGAATAGACCTTTCGAGGGAATCTCGATTCCAATAATAGACCACCATATCCGCCTTCCCTGTAGCTAAAAACATCGGCGGCTCATCCCCATCAATAAAATTAGAGACATACATGTTTGGGAAATTGTCTGGAGGACCAAACACTTCAACATAGGTGGGTTTACGCGGCGTAAAATTATAGGGACCCGCTAACCCCACAAAACCACGCACCAGAGAAGGCGTTAATCCTTCAGCGGCTAAATAACGCTCATCAGCGAGCAACAAAGCCCCTAAATGCGCCCCCGCAGAATGCCCCATCATAAAAAGATTGGAGACATCCCCTTGGTAATCAGGAATGGTTTTTTGAACCCACCTCAAGAGTTTTGCACCGTCGTGCATAAACTGTGGAAACTTTCCTTCGGGATATTTCACGTAATTGGGAATCACCACAACATAGCCGTGACTCGTGAAGGCTTCTGCGATAAATAAATATTGAGACTTATCGCCCCCTTCCCAACCTCCTCCATAAAAGAAAACTAAAACAGGATAAGGTTGTTGCGGACTCTCACCTGCGGGCACATACACATCACAGTATTGCCAGTCGGCTTCGCCATAAGCGATGTCTTTAAAGACAGCATGCTCATCGTGTAAGCGCGCGTGAGAATTGAGTACCAGCAACCCCATAGAAGCACAACCCAAGAGCATGGGCAGACAAAACACCATTAAGACGTAGCGGAAAATCGACTTCTCCCTATCAAAGATACCGATAAGATTACCAACACCAAAGCGATCCAACTAAAACCAGGCTCCCATCGCTGCCACCCCACAAGCATCACTTCTTTAGCTGTCGCTAAAATAGCCAATAACCAAAAGACTATTAAGAACAACGCGCGAAATACTTTCAGCGATGCATACCGCGGCCAAATATAAAACCAAATAGAAACGCCCAAAGCAATCAAACCTAGGGTGATCCATCGACCTATAATCCAGGACTCACTATTCAAAAACCCCTTTTCAAACCAATAATGCAACACATTTCCTGCATTCAAGCCCATCACCGCCACCAACACAGTAAGCCAACCTAATGCCTCTAAGATGCGTTGAATGGAAGAAGACTGACTTAAAGGGATTTCATTTTTGGACATCTTTGCGGCTAACACAAGAATCAACCCAATACCTGCTCCCCAAAACTGATCCCGCAATTGCCACCAAGTCCCAAATAAATGACCTTGATGCCCCGCCCATAAAATCAATACAGCGACACACAAAACCACTCCACCGAATAAACCACTGAATCCAACGCGACAGACCACGGATGAGCGTTTAAGCACTAAATTGTAAATGTGTAATAACCCTAAATGTGCAAGCAATACGGCTGACTCAGGCGTATCAAACCCCTCATGGACAGCCACCATAGCCAGGACAGGTCCCAACAAGAAAATCATATCAAGCCAACTCAGGTCTTTTTCAGACCAGGCAAAACCCAAATAAGTCATGCCCAATCCACTCCACACCATTCCAATTAAAAAAACATCCATCCACGCATGCCAAACATCCAAAATAACGGGAGTGTTCATGCATAGCTCTACCAATTGCCCGTACCCCAAAACACCCCCTAAACCAAAACCCAACGCCCCCAAAAAAAAGCTGCGACCTAAAACCCACCGATAACGATCGAAAGGTTTCAGCCACAGCAAACTGCAAACAGCAAAGACGCCGGTAATCATGGCGCCCTTAAAATGCCCAAACTGCCCACGAATGGGCCAAGCCGCACTCATCAACAATAAGGTCATCACAATCTTTATCAAATGCTCACCATTTGGTTGCGCGATAATCTTTAAGAAACAGCCCCCACACATGTTCTCCCGTAATGAAACCCGAAAAAATAGGATCACAAATGCGCGCGGCTGCATCCACTAAATCCAGTGGCGGATGAAAATCATGATCCTCTTGCTTGCGCTTGGTAATCTCGATAGGGTCTTCATCGGTAATCCACCCCGTATCGACACTGTTCATATGAATACCCTCTTTAATATAATCAGCAGCGGAGGTGCGTGTCATCATATTAAGAGCCGCCTTAGCCATATTGGTATGCGGATGCTTATCCGTTTTAAACGCCCGATAAAACTGGCCTTCCATAGCCGACACATTCACAATGTGTTTGTCCACTGAAGGATGTCGCAGCATTAACGGTTTCAAACGCGCATTCAAAATAAACGGCGCAACAGCATTCACCAAATGCACTTCAAGCAACTCAACTGCCGATACACTAGCTAGCGGTAATCGCCAACTGTTGATCTTTCTTAAATCAATTTGTTGCAAATCCGCATCAAGTTGTCCTTTTGGAAAAAGAAGATTGCCGCGCTCCAAATCCCCGTCCAACAAAGCAAGTTGTGACATATGCGCAGAGCCTTCAATCCCTTGAGTGCGCGTTGACTGAACGTTCAACATTCTGCCTTTATTTTCCTGCTTCAACGATTCGTGTCGCGCAATCACTTGCTGAACATTAGGGGGAAGAGAACGTAAAGGCTGCTCCTCGTTGTCCAATAAATGCTGATAAAAACCCGGGGGTCGACGAACGGTTTGGCAGGCGTTATTCAAAATAAAATCCAGCCGATCATACGTTGCATTCATGTGCGCTGCAAAAGCTTCAACACTTGGCGTGTGCCGCAAATCAAGCCCATAAATTTTTAGCCGATCACACCACTGATCAAAATCAGGTTCTTTAGCATAGCGAGCCACCGCATCACGAGGAAACCGAGTGAGTGCCACCACTTCAATCCCCGCTCGTAACAACATGATTGCCGCTTGATAGCCAATCTTGACACGCGCGCCTGTAATGACGGCCACACGTCCTGACAAATCATAAGTCTGACTGCGCTTTTGCCAATTCAATTCGGCACAAGGTGGGCACAGAGAATCGTAGAAATGATGCACTTTGCGGTATTTATTTTTGCAGGTATAGCAGGTCTTTTCGTCTTTCAGTGTAGCTATTGACTGACCTTGCTCTTGATACGACTGTGTCGATAAATCAGGAATAGGTGTTGGAAATACCGACTGCAACCTCTGCCGACGTATGCCGGTTTTATTCAGTAATTGCTGATCCTCTTTCTTACGCTGTTGTATCGCATCTTGCTTCTTACGACGCAGCGCCTTCCAAAGCAATTTCTCAGCAGCTACAGGAGGCTTAGAAGCTTTGCCTGCCGCCACCAATAAACGCGTTTGCACATCACGCGGTAATTGCGCCAGCACACCTCGATCCGCAACAATCGCTTCCAA